>NZ_FRCS01000028.1 GCF_900143005.1 Cryptosporangium aurantiacum | reverse complement strand
GGAGTCCGCGTTGGTGTCGCAGACGCTGGGGGCGGCGACGTAGCCGATGGAGTCGTCGGCGAACGGGCGGACCATCTCGGCGAGGTAGGTCGGGCCGGGGATGTGGTCGCAGTCGAGTTGGCTGACGATGTCGTAGTCGCGGTAGCCGTAGTGGTCGTAGAAGTAGGCGAGGTTGCCTTCCTTGCACTTCTTCCGGCGCGGCCAGGTGTCCCGCTGGTACTCGAGCTGCCCCCGGCGCGTGGAGACGCGGACGCCGTGGCGGCGGCACCAATCGAGGGTCTCCTCGCTGGGGTCCTCGTCGCAGATCCACACGTCGTAGCGGTGGGGGTAGTGCTGCCGCAGCATCGCTTCGAGTGTGGTGCGAGCGGTGTCCCAGGGCTCGGACGGCGCCTTGGTGACGCAGAACGCGACCCGCAGGTCCGGGATCGGCAGGCGCGGGTTGACCGTCGTGATCTTGTTGAACCGCAGGATCGGCAGGATCGGGTAGACCGACAGGTAGAGCAGCAGCGCGCTGTTGATCAGCAGGCCGGCCCAGCCGTTGCGGTGCTCCGGGCGTAGCCACCAGATCCAGAAGAACACCATCGTGACCAGCCAGCCGGCGGTCAGGAAGTGGATCAGGTAGCGCCGGGCCGGGCGGAGCGCCGGGACGAACGTGTCGGGGAGCAGCGCGTGTCGCCGGACGCGGCGGGCGCGCATCGCCGGGCCGCTCGCCGGCGCGCTCAGGACCTTGCCGCCGGAGAGCCGGCCGATCACGGCTTCCAGCGATTTCGGGTCGTCGCCGACGAACCCGACGCCGATCGGCGCGGAGACCGGCGACGGAGCGTCGTACGGGCCGTAGCCGGCGTCGTCCCAGCCGAGGTCGAAGATCATCGTGGCGTCGGCGCCGTCCCACGCGGCAGCGGCTGCGACGGCGTCGGAGGTCCGCCAGACCGGCGGCGGGGGACCGGGCGCCCGCCGCTGCGCTGGATAGGACACGATCTAGAACTCCTGCTTCCGATTCGCCCGTGAATTGCGTATTGGCGCCGCTGCCGAATCGGTCGGAATCATCAATTCTCCCCGCATGACGGCGTCACTACTTAGCGAGATCGATCCTGCGCGCTGCGTCGCCATGTCGTGGAGAAATCCTCTCTGCTGTTCGCCGGATATGACCAGCGGAATAGCGAATGGATCCCCCGGACGGCAGTCAAGGTAGGCGGATATCGAGAACCGGTCAAGCGCGTCATGAGTGCACTGTGGCTTTTGCCACCTACGTCATGCTGCGGAAACGTGCGCGTCCGCGCGGCGACCCCGGCTTCATAAGTGATTCCTAAAAAGAGTTGTTAACGAATCGTCAACGCGTCGCATCGAGCAGATTGCGAGGCGGCTCACAGTCAATTCAACGCCTGATCCCAGCATCGGCCGGAAAGGCGGAGTTGGGTAATTCCTGAACAGCTCTGTACAGTGTCGTCGGTCGTTAGTAGCGACGAGTCGAGGTGTCCGGAATCCCAGGGGGACGAATGCGTGTAGTGGTGACCGGCGGCGCCGGCTTCCTGGGCTCTCATCTCTCGGCGGCGCTGCTCCGGCGCGGCGACCAGGTCGTGTGCCTGGACAACTTCTCGACCGGTCGCCCGGAGAACGTCGAGCCGTTCCTCGCGAACCCCGGTTTCACGCTGATCGAGACCGACGTGACCGAGAGCTTCGACGTGGCCGGGCGGGTGGACGCCGTCGCGCACCTGGCGAGCCCGGCGTCGCCGCCGGACTACCACCGGATGCCGCTGGAGACGCTCGCCGTGGGCAGCCGGGGCACCGAGAACGCGCTGCGCCTCGCGGCCAGGGACCGCGCCCGCTTCGTGCTGGCCTCCACGAGCGAGGTCTACGGCGACCCGATCGTGCACCCGCAGCGCGAGGAGTACTGGGGCAACGTCAACCCGGTCGGCCCGCGCAGCGTCTACGACGAGGCGAAGCGGTACGCCGAGGCGGTCTCGATGGCCTACCGGCGCAGCTACGACCTCAACGTCGGGATCGTCCGGATCTTCAACACGTACGGGCCCCGGATGCGCCCGCAGGACGGTCGCGTGGTGACGAGCTTCATCACGCAGGCGCTGGTCGGCGACCCGCTGACGATCTACGGCGACGGCAGCCAGACCCGCAGCTTCTGCTACGTCGACGACCTGATCGCGGGCATCGTCGCGATGATCGACAGCTCGGTGAGCGGACCGGTCAACATCGGTAACCCGGTGGAGTGGACCGTCGGGCAGCTCGCCGAGGTCGTGCTGACGCTCACCGGGTCGACCTCGACGATCGAGTACCACCCGCTGCCCACCGACGACCCGACCCGGCGCCGTCCGGACATCGGCCTGGCCGGGCAGCTGCTCGGCTGGGCGCCGAAGGTGCCGGTGGAAGAGGGCCTGCGGCGGACGATCGACTGGTTCCGGTCGCGTCCGGACGACGTGCTCGCCGCGGCTCCGTCGCTCGCCGGTGCTCAGCCCGGCGGCGTCGACCCGGTCGACGTCCTGTCCTGACGCTGGACGGCGGATCTCCCGCCGGACGGTTCGTGCCCGGCGGGAGCCGCTGCGTTCCTAGCTCAGGCGCTCCAGCACCATTGCCATGCCCTGACCGCCGCCGACGCACATCGTCTCGAGGCCGAACTGCTTGTCGTGGGCCTGGAGGTTGTTCAGCAGCGTGCCGGTGATCCGGGCGCCGGTCATGCCGAACGGGTGGCCCAGCGCGATCGCGCCGCCGCTGACGTTCAGCTTGTCCAGGTCGACGCCCAGGTCACGGTAGGACGGGATGACCTGCGCCGCGAACGCCTCGTTGATCTCGACCAGGTCGATGTCGCCGATCGACAGCCCGGCGAGCGCCAGCGCACGCTTCGACGCCTCGACCGGTCCGTAGCCCATGATCTCGGGGGAGAGGCCGGAGACGCCGGTCGACACGACCCGGGCCAGCGGCGTCAGCCCGAGCTCGCGGGCCTTCTTGCCGCTGACGATGATCACCGCGGCCGCGCCGTCGTTGAGCGGGCAGGCGTTGCCCGCCGTGACGGTCCCGTCCGGGCGGAACACCGGCTTCAACCCGGAGACCTTCTCGTACGTGGTGCCGGGCCGCGGCCCGTCGTCGGTGCTCACGATCGTGCCGTCGGCCAGCGTCACCGGGGTGATCTCCCGGTCGAAGTGCCCGTTGGCGATCGCCTTCTCGGCGAGGTTCTGCGACCGGACCGCGAACTCGTCCTGCTCCTGCCGGGAAACCCCCTTGAGCTGAGCCAGGTTCTCGGCGGTCTGTCCCATCGAGATGTAGACGTCCGGCAGCGTGCCGTCCTCGCGCGGGTCGTGCCAGACGAAGCCGCCTGCCGCCGAGTCGTCGGTGCGCTTCTGGGCGTCCAGGAACAGCGGGTTCGTGGTGCCGGGCAGACCGTCCGAGCTGCCGTTCACGAACCGGGACACGGTCTCGACACCGGCCGAGATGAACGCGTCACCCTCGCCGGCCCTGATCGCGTGGAACGCCATCCGGGTGCTCTGCAGCGACGACGAGCAGTACCGGGTCACGGTGGTGCCGGGCAGCGAGTCGTGACCGAGCAGGATCGCCACGACCCGGCCCATGTTGTAACCCTGCTCGCCGCCGGGCAGACCGCAGCCCAGGATCAGGTCGTCGATCGTCGCCGGGTCGAGCGCGGGGACCTTGTCGAGCGCGGCGCGGACGATCGTCGCCGCCAGGTCGTCCGGGCGGACGTCCTTCAGTGAACCCTTGACCGCGCGTCCGATCGGTGACCGCGCGGTGGCGACGATGACGGCGTCGCGGTCGGCGAACTCAGCCACGGTGTCCTCCCAGCCCTTGTGACGGTGTTGTTACCGAGCACGTTACCGCTCGGTAGCTTGACCGGGACATGGCTCGCCGCCATGTGATGCGTAACACCGTTAGTTTTAGGTGCGGACGGTGCGGGAGGCCTCGTAGACGAGCGGGTACAGGGCGAGCGCCCAGAGCTGATATCCGTCCGCCGAGGGGTGGTACCCGTCGGCCGACAGCGTCCCGGGATCCGCGCGGAACACGCCGCCGGTGCGGCCGGCCAGGTCGACCACGCCCGCCCCGGCGCCCGACGCGGCCCGCGCCGACGCTGCCGCGACCCGGCGTCCGGACCAGGCCATGATCTCCCGCAGCGGCTGCCCGAAGTTCCGGGCCGCTCCCAGGTCGGGACACGTCCCGACGACCACCGACGAACCGGCGGTGACCAGGCGCCGCACGGTCGCGGTCAGCTCCGCCTCGACGACGTCCAGTGGCGTGAACGCGATCGCGTCCTCACCGCCGACCAGGATCACCGCAACGTCCGGCACACCGTGCACCTGGACGCGGGCGACTTGAGCGTCCAGATCGATGGTGCGGGAACCGGCCACCGCGGCCGACGACAGGTGTACCCGCCGCCCGGTGGACGCCAGCAACTCGGCCAGCCGCCCACCGACGGTCTCCCCGGTCACCGCGACGCCGAGCCCGGCCGCGGTCGAGTCGCCGAGCAGGACGAGCCGCAGCGGCCGACCCGACCCGAACACGCCGGACCCGGGTGGAGCCAGGTCGGCCGAGAGGTACCGCCGCCTGCGCGCCAGCAGGCCCTCCACGGCAAGCACCGAGACGGCGGCGCCTGCCGCGGTCGCCGCCGCAGTGGCCGCGCCGGCCGCGAGAGCACCGAACCTCATCCCGCCTCCTCTTTTGGTGGGCGGCCCGCTGAGAACGACGCTGGCAGCCGCGCCACACGACTTGAGTATGACCAATACGCGGCGTCGTGTGGCGCGGATGTCAGCCCCGCTCTCAGCGGGCTCCAGCTTTCAAAATCAGGCCGCGCTTACTGTTTCGGGAGCCTTACCCACGTTCGGGGTGCCGCCGAACAAGCGGATTCGATGCCGCAGCTCGACCCACCGACCCCACGGACCGCGCTCGCGGCCCGCGACCTCGGCCGGTGCGACCTCGGTCCCGGCGGCCTCCGCCGCCGCGACGGCCGCGTCGACCAGCGACCGGACGCCCTCGCCGCGCTCCGGACGGGGCTGCTCGGTCGCGGCCGGGCCGATGCCGAGCGCTGCGGCCGCGGACGGCAGCATCGCGTCGACGGCACGGCCGTACCCCGCCGCCGAGGGGTGGAACCGGTCCGGCGAGAACATCTCGACCGGGTTCGCGGCGAACTCCGCGCCGAGCAGGTCGCCGAGCGACACCGTACGGCCGCCTGCCTCGACCGAGGCGACGGTCTGCGCCGCCGCAAGGTCCCGGCTCCAGCGTCGGACGATGTACCGCAGCGGCTGCGGGATCGGCCGGATCGTCCCGAGGTCGGGACAGGTGCCCACCACGACCTCGACACCGGCGTCCACCAGCCTGGCCACCGCCCGCTTGAGCTGCTCGACCGCGATCGACGGCCGGGTCTTGTGCGTGACGTCGTTGCCGCCGATGAAGATCAGCGCCAGGTCGGGCCGGTGCGGCTGGCCGAGGACGACGTCCACCTGGGCGGCCAGGTCGACGCTGCGCGCACCGATCACGGCCGCGGACACCACGTCCACCGGCCGGTCGGCCAGCCGGGCCAGGCCGGTGCCGAACAGCGCGCCGGGTGTCTGGTCCACGGTCTCGACGCCGTAACCGACCATGCTGGAGTCGCCGAGCAGAGCGAGGCGCACCGGAGGTGCGGCATCGGTGCCGGACGGGGGTACGTAGCGGCCGTCCGCGGCGGGCGGCCCCATCTCCAGCGGCTGGATCGCACGACGGGCCAGGTTCGCCTGGCCGAGCAGTAGTCCGTAGAACGCAGCGCTGAGTAGCCCTAGGCCACCCCCACCGCAGGCCGCGCCGATCGCGACCCGCTTCGCGTGAAGTACTCGACCGTCCACGTGTCACCTCCTGCTCACGCCGTGTGACCGAAGCCACTGCTGGCTCGCGCCGCGGTGCGGGGAGCCGCCGCGGGATGACCCGCGACGCCCCGGTGCATCCGCGGCGCTGATTCAAAGTTAGCTCGGCGTCGGGAATGTCACTCTCAGTCAGTCGGTGACCCGTCACTACACAAATGGGGGAGCGCCGTTTGCGCCACTCTGTGCGCACCCGGATACTCTGCGCCCCACACGATCGGGACGTCGGGGAGCTGCACGTGCGCCGAGCCTTCGTACTGGTGGCCCTGGCCATGGCCTCCGCGGTGACGTCGGTACTGCTCGCGGTCGCGGTCAATGTGGCCACCGGCGGCGAGCTGCCCGGCCGGCTGGCGCCGCTGGAACCGTACGCCTGGCCGGCCGTCGCGGTCGCCGCGCTGATCACGGCCCTGCTCGCGCTCTGGCAGCAGCGGCCGGTCGCCGAGCCCGAGCCCGCACCCCCGCCACCCGCGGTCGTCCCGCCGCGCAATCGGCCTGCCGAGTTACCCGCCCAGCCCGCGCTGTTCACCGGTCGCGCCGAGGAGCTGGACCGGATCCTCGCGGCGGTCGACGAGGGTGCGCCGGTGATCGCGGTGTCCGGCCCGGCGGGCGTCGGCAAGTCGGCGCTGGCGCTGCACGTCGCGCACCGGATCGCCGACCGGTACCCGGACGGGGCGCTGTTCGTCCGGCTCCGCGGCGCCGGTGCCGAACCGGCCGACCCCGGCGACGTCCTGAGCCGATTACTGCGCAGTCTGCCGGACGCGCCGGGTGCCGACGAGGGTGAGCTCCGCGGCGACACCGAGACGCTGGCCGCGCGGTTCCGCACCCGGGTCGCCGACCGCCGGTTCCTCATCGTCCTGGACGACGCGGGCAGCTCCGCCCAGGTCCGCCCGCTCCTGCCCGGGACGCCCGGCTCGCTGGTGCTGGTGACCAGCCGGCCGGTGCTGGCTGAGCTGGCCGCCGCCACCCTCATCCGGCTGGGCGTGTTCTCGGTGGCGGAGGCGCGGGACCTACTGGCCCGGGTGGCCGGTAGTGACCGGGTCAAGGCCGACCCCGAGGCCACCGAGGCCGTCCTCCGCGCCTGCGGCAACCTGCCGCTGGCGGTCGGTATCGCGGGCAGCCGTCTGCGCGCCCGGCCGTCCTGGTCGATGGCGACGCTGGCCGAGCGCCTCGCCGACGAGGGGCGTCGCCTGGACGAGCTGAGCAACGGCCCGGACGCCGTGCGGGCCAGCGTCGGCGCGACCTACACCGAACTCGACGCCTACCACCAGCGGGTCTACCGCCGCCTCGGCGCGCATCCCGGCACCGACTTCGACGCCGCGGCCGCGGCGGCGCTCTGCGACGTGCTCGGGGGAGGTGCGGTGCCCGCGCTCGACCGGCTGGTCGAGCGGCAACTGGTCGAGGTCGTGGCGTCCGACCGGTACCGGCTACACGACCTGCTGCGGTTGTTCGCGGTCGAGCAGCTCGGTGGGGCGGGCGGTCCCGAGGGGCGGGCGGCGCTGCGACGGCTGGCCTACCACTATGCGGCGAACGCCGCTGGATTCGCCCGGCTCGCCCCGCTTTCCTCCGAACCGGGGTACGACCAGCGCCACGCGTTCGTCGACGGCGAGCGGGAGAACATCGTCGCGACGGTCACCGCCGCCGTCGCGGTCGCGGGCGACGACGCCGAGCTGCTGGAGGCGGCGTGGCGTCTCGCCGTCGCGGTCGAGCCGGACTTCGCCCACTACCCGTTCCACGCGGACGGACGCAGGCTCTGGACGGCCGGGCTCGCCGCCGCGACCGCGACCGGGCAGCCCGACCGGATCGCGCACGCCGAGTACGCGATGGCCAGGGCCGCCCAGTACAGCGGCGACATCCGGCTCGGACTCGCGCACGCCCGGCGGTCGCTGGAGTGGTGGGAGCGCACCAGCGACCTGCCGAGCACCGCCGCGGCCCACCGCCGCCTGGCCAGCGCGCTGCACGGCGCCGGTCGGCTCGCCGAAGCGGAGGACCACTACGGACAGACCCTGCGGCTCTGCCGGGAAGCGACCCCGGAGGCCTGGCCGGCCGGTGAAGCGGCGGGTCTCCGGGCCAGCGCCCTGCGGGGCCTCGGCAGCCTGCAACTGGCCCGGGGAGACGTCGACGCCGCGGTCCGGACCCTGCAGCGTGCCGTCGACGCCAGGCGCGACGCCGGTGACACCGCCGGGCTGGCGCGCGCCCGCACCTCGCTGGCGCGCGCGCACCGCAAGGCAGGCCGCACCGAGGTCGCCCGCGAGCTGGTCGCACCGCAGCTGCCGGTGTTCCGGCGGCTCGGCGACGCGATGTGGGAGGTGACCGCGCTCCGCGAGCTGGGCCGGTTGGAACTGACCGACGGCCGGTTGGAGGAGGCCGCTGGGTGGCTGGAGTCGGCCAAGGCGGTGGCCGAGCGGACCCGCAACCACACCGGTGCGGGCATCACGCTGGCCGCGCTGGCCGAGGTCGACCTCGCCGCCGGCCGCCCGGCCGTGGCCGCCGACCGGTTCCGCGAGGCAGTCGCCGGCTTCCGGGCCGTCGACGCCCACGTGCGCGAGGGTCTGGTGCTGCTGCGGCTGGCGGTCGTGCTCGCGCACCAGGGCGAGGACGCCGAGGCGGACGCCGCCGTGGCCCGCGCGCAGGAGCTACTCGCCGACACCGACCTGGCGGAGGCGGAGGAGCTGCTGGAGCGGGTCCGCGAACTGCGCGGAGCGACCCGCTCCGACCTGGGCGGTTAGTCGGCGGCTAGGCTGGCGACGTGCGGTACTTCGAGTCTGTGGTCGACCTGATCGGCGGTACGCCGCTGGTCAAACTGCGTTCCCTCGCGGAGGGGGTGCCGGGCACTGTTCTCGCCAAGATCGAGTACCTGAACCCCGGCGGCTCGGTGAAGGACCGGATCGCGGTCCGGATGATCGAGGCGGCCGAGAAGTCCGGCGAGCTGCGCCCCGGCGGCACGATCGTCGAGCCGACCAGCGGAAACACCGGCGTCGGTCTGGCCATCGTCGCGCAGACCAAGGGCTACAAGTGCATCTTCGTCTGCCCGGACAAGGTCAGCGAGGACAAGCGGAACGTGCTGCGGGCCTACGGCGCCGAGGTCGTCGTCTGCCCGACCGCGGTCCCGCCGGAGCACCCCGACTCGTACTACAGCGTCTCCGACCGGCTGGTCCGGGAGACCGACGGCGCCTGGAAGCCCGACCAGTACTCGAACCCCGAGGGCCCGGCGAGCCACTACGCGACGACCGGCCCGGAGATCTGGGCTGACACCGAGGGGCGCGTCACGCACTTCGTCACCGGCATCGGTACCGGCGGGACGATCACCGGCACCGGGCGGTACCTCAAGGAGAAGGCCGCCGAGGCCGGTCGCACGGTGACGATCGTCGGCGTCGACCCCGAGGGTTCGGTGTACTCCGGCGGCACCGGGCGTCCGTACCTGGTCGAGGGCGTCGGTGAGGACTTCTGGCCGACCGCGTACGACCCGGCAGTCACCGACGAGGTCGTTGCGGTCTCCGACGCGGAGTCGTTCCTGCTCACCCGGCGCCTGGCCAGGGAAGAGGGGCTACTGGTCGGTGGCTCCTGCGGAATGGCCGTAGCCGGCGCGCTGAAGGTGGCCCGCGAGGCCGGGCCGGACGCCGTGGTGGTCGTGTTGCTGCCGGACGGTGGCCGGGGCTACCTCTCGAAGATCTTCAACGACGAGTGGATGGCCGGGTACGGGTTCCTCAACCTGGCCGACCGCATTCCCGGCGGCATCACCGTAGGGGAGGTGCTGCGCGCCAAGAGCGAAGGCATGCCGCAGCTCGTCCACACCCACCCGAACGAGACCGTCCGCACGGCGATCGACATCCTGCGCGAGTACCACGTCTCGCAGATGCCGGTCGTCCGCGCCGAGCCGCCGGTGATGGCGGCCGAGATCGCCGGCTCGATCAGCGAGGCGGCGCTGCTCGACGCGCTGTTCGAGCGGCGGGCGGTGATGAGCGACTCGGTCGAGAAGCACATGGCGCCGCCGCTGCCTGCCGTCGGCTCCGGCGAGTCCGTGGACGCCGCGATGAAGGCCGTGGAGGCGTCCGACGCCGCTGTGGTCCTGGAGGACGGCAAGCCGATCGGCATCCTCACCCGCCAGGACCTGCTCTACTACCTGGCTCAGTAGTCGGACGCGCGGTTCCGCAGGGCGGGTAGGTCGTGGACGACGACCGTGAGGCGTGACGTGCTGATCGTGCCGTCGGCGCGCAGCGTCTGCAGCGCCTTGGCCACCGCTTCCCGGGACGAGCCGATCCACCCCGCCAGCTCGTCCTGAGACAGCCGCAACGCGATCCGCGTCCCCTCCTCGGTGGGTTCGCCGAAGCGGTCGGCGAGTTCCACCAGCCGGGCCGCGACCCGGCCGAGCGTGTCGTGCGCGCCGAACTCCAGGCGCTTCCGGTCGGCGTCCCGGAGCCGGTCGGCGAGCGTCTGGGCGAGCAGCAGCGCCACGCGTCCGTGCGCGCGCAGGTACTCCTGGAACGCGCCGAGCGGCAGCACCAGCGCGCTCACCGGCTCCAGCGCCTCGACGGTGGCCGACCGCGGACGCTGGTCGATCGCCGCCAGCTCACCCACCAGCGCTCCCGGCTCCCGGACCGCGAGCATCACCTCGGTGCCGCTCCCGGTGCTCGAGTACGCCTTCACGCGCCCGCTGACCAGCACCAATACCGAGTCCGACTCGTCGAACTCGTGGAAGATCACCGCGCCGCGCGGCCACCGGCGTTCGCGGGCGAGCGCGAGGAAGTCCGCGGCCTCCTCGGACTTGAGCAGACCCCAGAACTCGGTGGCGGGAGGCTCGACCGTCACGGTCCCTCCTCCGAAACCACGTGCGCCCGCACCGGCTGCAGCCGTCCTTTGACGGTCAGCTCGCCCAGCGAGTACGCCGAGACGTCCGGCCCGAGCTGCTGCATCGTCGCGTCCCCGACCACCACCTGACCGGGCTGGGCGAGCGTCTGCAGCCGCGCAGCGACGTTGACCGCGTCACCCATCGCGTTGAACCCCCGTAGCGTCTCGCTGCCGATGTTGCCGACCAAGGCGTCCCCGGTGTTGATGCCGACCCGGAACCGAGGCCAGCCCGGGCGTCCGGCGGCGATCGAGTCCACCGCGGACTGCAGGCCCAGACCGGCGCGGACCGCCCGGACCGCGTGGTCGGGCTGCCGAGCCGGTGCGTTGAACAGAGCCAGCAGCGCGTCCCCCACGAACTGCACCACCGTGCCGCCGTTGTCGAGGATGCACGGCACCGCAACCCCGTGGTACCGGTTGAGCATCGTCACGATCTCCGCCGGGTCGGCCTGCTCGGAGAACGTCGTGAAGCCGCGCAGGTCCGCGAAGAGTGCCGTGACCTCGACGATCGAGCCGCCCAGCGCCGCCTGCTCCGGGTCGGCGAGCAGCGACGCGGCGACGTCCGGCGACATGTACTGGCGGAACAGCGTGCTCAGCTCGGCGTAGAGCCTGGCGTTCTCCACCGCGATCGACAGCTGGTTCGCCAGCGCCGCGGAGAGCGCGGCCCACGTCGGCGAACCGGCTCGGGCCGGCACCTCGACGACGCCCGCGACCTGGCCCTTCACGGTCAGGGGATGGACCAGCAGGCCGCCCTCCCGATACGGGCCACGGGCGGCTAGTGCCTGCGGGTCATAGGCGCGCCCCCCGACGTCCAGAACGCCGTTTGTGACGAGGCCCACCGACACCGGGCCGTAAGCCGGGCGCACCTGGGTCAGTACCTCGGCGAGCAGCTCTTGCTCGCCGAGGCCGACGCGCGCTCGTTCGCCGACCGCCACCAGCGCACCGAGCAGCGCGGAGAGCTCGCGTTCGGCGGCGAGCGCGGTACCGGCCCGGTCCAGGACGACGGCTTGTCGCTCGGTCAGCCCGAACCGCTCGGCCAGGCGCGAGGCCAGCGGTTCCGACGAGACGTGCCCGCTGCGTTCGCGCTCGCGCAGCACGGTGACGAGTTCCTCGAGCGCGGCCTCGTACTGGGCCCGGACGGCCCGGACCGTTGGTGCGAGCATCACCGCGTCGAACAGCCCGGCGCTCGAACCCTCGGTGCGGTACTGGACGTACGCGCTGTACGCGACGAAGCCGAACGCGAAGACCAGCAGCAGGTGCCACTCCCACCAGGACAGATGCCATTTGTCGGCGAGCGTCACCGCGACCATCGCCTCGGCCAGCAGCACGAACGCGGTCAGGATGCTGACCAGCACCGCGGCCGGCGCGCGCCGGTGCATCCGGTAGTAGCGCCAGGCCGCGCCGAGGTACAGCGCCACCGCGAGCAGCGCGACG
This sequence comes from Cryptosporangium aurantiacum, assembly GCF_900143005.1. Lineage (NCBI taxonomy): Bacteria > Bacillati > Actinomycetota > Actinomycetes > Cryptosporangiales > Cryptosporangiaceae > Cryptosporangium > Cryptosporangium aurantiacum. The sequence goes on along the minus strand of NZ_FRCS01000028.1, from coordinate 60,731 downwards.
ATCGCGAGTGGACCTTCGACGTCCCGCGTCTGCGGTGGTGCGTTCAAGGGCGGTAGGTCGAGGAGCGTCACGACACCCCAGGCGACCATCAGGGCGGTCAGCCCGCCCCACAGCGGCACCCGCAGCGCCAGCACCCGGTCGGAGTTGAGCGGCAGCGCCGACACCGCCGCGAACACCGCGGAGATCGCCAGCCCGGTCGGCTGGGACAGGTCGAACCCGACGTTCGCGTGATCCACCAGGACGAGCGGCGTCGCCAGCGCGTGCAGCAGCAGGAAGCCGGCCGACGACAGGAAACAGAGCGAGACCAGGAACAGCCGGGCGTCCCGCCGATTCAGCGCGGCCGCGGTCATCGCCACGCCGGGCACCAGGCTGATCGCGGCGACGTTCAGGACGAGCCAGAAGTGGCTCGGCGGGTGGTGCCAGAGGGTGTCGGCGTTCGGCACGGCCAGCAGCAGCCAGAGCGCGGCCAGCGGGATCAGCAGGTGCAGGGCCCAGACCACGGCTCGCACCGGCTGCACGGTCGGGGGCAAGCGCGGGACTGTCATCGGACCTCCGCTGTCAGGAACGTGACACCCGTGCTCCGGAGACTGTGCGTACTTCTGCACGGACGCCAGGTAGCGATCCGTTGCACAGTGGAGGAGAACCGACCGACCCGCCCGATGCGGCCCGACCTGGAGACGTCATGAGCCACAGAGGACCACTCCTCACCCTTCTGTCCGGTGCGGTGGTCGCCGCTGTTCTGCTGGTTCTCAGCGCACAGGCGAACACCGACAGCACCGAAGCATCGAACGCCGCTGCGCAAGCGCCACCCGCCGCGGCTCCATCCCAGTCCAGTCCGAGCTCGGATGCCATCCCCCCTTCTGGTACGGAGAGCGGCAAACCGACCGCGACCCCGAGCAAGCCGGTGCCGACCGGTCGTAAGGCCGTGTTCGCCGGCAAGGTCGAGAGCGGCGACGCGACGATCGCGATCTCGGTGAAGGACGGCCAGGCGGTCGCGTACTTCTGCGACGGCAAGCGCACCGAGGCCTGGATGCGCGGACCGGCCACCGGCGGCGACCTCGACCTGAAGGGCGCGCCGGGCGGCACCCTCACCGGGACCTACGGACGCAACAAGGCGGCCGGCACGGTGACCGCCGGTGGGCAGGAGTGGAAGTTCGACGCGCCGGTGGTGACCGAGCCCGCCGGGATCTACCGCGGCACCGTGACCATCCAGGGCGCGCGTGTCGACGCCGGCTGGATCGTGCTGCCGGACGGCACCCAGGTGGGCGTCCTCACGCTGCGCGGCGTCCCGCAGCCGGCGCCTCCGTTCGACGAGGACACGAAGACCGCGACCGTCGACGGCACGACGATGACCGTGACCGAGGCCGAGCCGCGGTGAACCGGCCGTCCAGATTCGAGGAGTGAGCCATGACCGGCTGGGACCCCGATCCCGACGAGTCGCCCACCCGGCGATTCACGTACCCCCCGCCTCCGCCGCGGGCTACGCCTCCGCCTCCGCCCGCCGATGCCCCGACCGCCCGCTTCCAGGCGCCGCCCGACCCGTACGCCCAGGCGCCCGACCCGTACGGCCAGTACGCGCCGCCGCCCGACCCGTACGCCCAGACGCCCGACCCGTACGCCCCGACGGCGCAGTACCAAGCTCCGCTCTCCGCCACCACCCCTGCGGGTCCGCCCCCACCCCCGCCGCGGACGGCGACGACGAGCACCGTCACCAAGCTGATCGTGCCGATCGCGATCGGTGCGGGCATCGCGGTCGTGCTCGGCGCCTACGGCAAGCTGCACACGCCGACCGGCATCGCGGTGAGCGTCGCAGGGTTCTCCGGGCCGCTCACCGTGAAGGTCTGGCTCGCCACGCTCGGCATGGCGTTCGGCGTCTTCCAGCTCGTCACCGCGCTCGCGATGTGGGGCAAGCTGCCGCTGCGCGGCTCCTGGGTCAGCCCGGCGCACCGCTGGTCCGGGCGGATCGCGTTCGTGCTGACGCTCCCGGTCGCCGTGCACTGCCTCTACGCGCTGGGGTTCGCCGACTACAGCACGCGAACGCTTGCGCACTCGCTGTTCGGTTGCATCTTCTTCGGCATGTTCACCACGAAGATGCTGGTGCTGACGAAAAAGGGGCTGGCCGGCTGGGCGCTGCCGCTGTTCGGCGGGCTGGTCTTCGCGACGCTGGTCGGGGTCTGGGCCACGTCCGCGCTCTGGTTCTTCAGCACATCCGGGTTCCAGTTCTAGCTTCGTGAACCTTGTCCGGCTCCGAGCCGTGAAGGCTGTGAAGATCTGAAGTGATCTCGTCGAGGGGCGGTCACGTGGTTCTGGACTGTGCTATTGATTGAGCACTCAACTACTACACGAACTACTACACGATCAGCCTACGCTCCCCGAGGAGAACGCATGGACCACCTGGTGACCGAGCAAAACCGCTACACCCGCGGGCTGCTGAACCGGCGGAGCGTGCTGGCCGGCGCCGGCGCGGTGGGCGTGACCGTGCTCGCCAGTGCCTGCTCCACCTACGGCGACGAGGCTGCCACCGATACGGCCCCGGCCTCCCCCGCGTCCAGCGCGGCTGCTCCCAGCGCCGCGGCCCCCACCGACGGCGCGGCTCCCGCGGCCGACGCGCTCGCCCAGACCTCCGACATCCCGGTCGGCGGCGGCAAGATCTTCGAGGCCGAGGGTGTGGTGATCACGCAGCCCGAGGCCGGCACGTTCAAGGCCTTCTCGAACGTCTGCACCCACCAGGGCTGCAAGGTGAACAAGGTCGAGACGACGATCGACTGCCCGTGCCACGCGAGCAAGTTCTCGATCAGCGACGGTTCGCCGACCGCGGGCCCGGCCAAGAAAGCGCTCCCGGAGAAGCAGCTCAACGTGGACGGCGACGCGATCACACTCGCCTGAATAGTCGGACCGTCGCTCGCGTGGGCTGTCGTTAGCGCCGGACCGATAAATTCACGGGGTGGATCTCGACGCCTACGTGGCCGAACACCGGGCGGAGTGGCTCCGGCTCGAGCACCTGCTCAGCCGGCGCCGCCTCACCGGGTCGGAGAGCGACGAACTGATCGCGCTCTACCAGCGGGCGGCGACGCACCTCTCCGCGGTGCAGAGCCGTGCGCCCGACCCGGCGCTGGTGGGCCGGCTGTCCCGGCTGGTTGCCAGGGCCCGGTCCACGGTGACCGGCACCAGCGCGCCCTCCTGGCTCACGTTCGCCCGGTTCTTCACGGTCGGTTTCCCGGTCGCGGTGTACCGGGCGTGGCCGTGGTGGTGCGGCGTCGCCACCGCGTTCTCGGCCGTGTCGTTCGGGCTGATCTTCTGGTTCGGCACCCAACCCGAGCTCGCTTCGCAGCTGGCGCCGCAGTCGGCGATCAAGCAGTACGTCGAGCAGGACTTCGCCGACTACTACTCCGAAAACCCGGCGCAGGACTTCGCCGCCCAGGTGTGGACCAACAACGCGATGATCGCGGCGCTCTGCCTGTTCTCCGGCATCCTGATCTTTCCGGTGCTGTACGTGCTGGTAGCCAACGCCATCACCATCGGTGAGGTCGGCGGCCTGATGGTCGCGTACGGCAAGGCTGACATCTTCTTCGGGCTGATCACACCGCACGGCCTCCTGGAGCTGACCGCGGTGTTCGTCGCGGCCGGCGCCGGTCTGCGGATCGGCTGGTCGTGGATCGCCCCCGGCCCCGGCCGCACCCGCGCTCAGGCGGTCGCCGAGGCCGCGCGCGCCGCGGTGCTGATCGCGCTGGGACTGGTCGTCGTGCTCGCGATCTCCGGCGTCATCGAAGCGTTCGTCACACCGTCCGGACTCCCCACCGCCGCCCGCATCACGATCGGCGTCACAGCGTTCGCCGGGTTCCTCGCGTACGTCTTCGTGCTCGGCCGTCGCGCTGCGCGCGCCGGTGAGACCGGGGACCTCGCGCTGGCTGAGCGCGGCGATCTGGCTCCCGCAGTCTGATTACGCCGCCCGGCGAACCACCGCAGGCATGCCCGCTCCTGCATAAGTGGTTCCCCGAGCGCCCCTCGCCTCCCCCTGTCAGTGGTGCAGGCTCCGCCCGGCGCCGCCGTCCAACTCCCTCCGGCCTCCGCCCCCACTCCCACCGGCCTCCCCCACTCCCACCGGCCTCCGCCCCCACTCGCACCTCCGCCCCCACTCGCACCACCGCCAGCCCCACGCCCCGGGGCGCCCCCACAGTGGGCAGGTGCCCTGCGGCCTCAGCGGAGCCCTCCCCGCCCCAACAGCACCCGACGCCGCGCAGGCTCCACGCCGCGGGGCGCCTCAACCTCGTCAGCGGCCGCGCCACCGCCTGGCTCCCGCAGCGGGGCCCGCGCGCACTGCAGCAGCACCCGGCCCCCGCGCCAGCCCCACGTGGCGGGGTGCCCCAACCCCCGCCGGTGGCGGGGCCACCGCCTGGCTCCCGCAGCGGGGCCCGCGCGCACTGCAGCAGCACCCGGCCCCCGCGCCAGCCCCACGTGGCGGGCGCTCCCCGCGGCGCGAGGCTTCGCGGGGGGAGCCGTCCACGCGGCGCGCGGCTTCGCGTGGGGAGCCGGCCACGCGGCGCGCGGCTTCGCGTGGGGAGCCGTCCACGCGGCGGAGTGCCGCGCGCGGTGTGAAGGCTGCATGCGGCGGGGCGTCCCAGGCGGCGCGTAGGTGCCGCGGCGCGTGTCTGGCGCGCCGCGCCAATGTCCTGCGCGATATGCCGTGCCACCCTGCGTGGCGCGACGGGTGTACGCCCTGCGCGGCATTCCGGCGTTTGGCTTCGGAATCCGCAGCCAGATTCTGAGAAGTCAGTCCCACCTCATGGGTGGAGAATTTTCGGCGCTATCACGCCTAAAACTCTCCACCCATCGCGGTGGCCCTGCCTGCGGAAGCAGTCATCAGGCGCGAACCGGTCGAAAACCGGCGCCCGACATAGCAGGTTTCGGACCTAAGTCGCGGAGATCGGACTTCCCGCCATGGCGAACTCCCGCATGCTGGGCGCCGTCCCGCCTAGTGGGAGCCAAGCGCGATCCCCAAGCGCGATTCCCGAGCGCGGCGCCCCCGAGCGTGGCGCCCCTCCAGCGTGGCGCCCCCGAGCGTGGCGCCCCTCCAGCGTGGCGCCCCCGAGCGTGGCGCCCCTCCAGCGTGGCGCCCCCGAGCGTGGCGCCCCCGAGCGTGGCGCCCCCGAGCGTGGCGCGCTCCAGCGTGGCGCCCCCGAGCGTGGCGCCCCCGAGCGTGGCGCCCCCGAGCGTGGCGCGCTCCAGCGTGGCGCCCCCGAGCGTGGCGCCCCCGAGCGTGGCGCCCCCGAGCGTGGCGCGCTCCAGCGTGGCGCCCTCCAGCGTGGCGCGCTCCAGCGTGGCGCCCTCCAGCGTGGCGCCTTCCAGCGTGGCGCCCTCCAGCGTGGCGCCTTCCAGCGTGGCGCCTCCGAGTGCGGCGCCTTCCAGCGTGGCGCCTCCGAGTGCGGCGCCTTCCGGCGCGGCGCCTCCGAGTGCGGCGCCTTCCGGCGCGGCGCCTCCGAGTGCGGCGCCTTCCAGCGCGGCGTCCCCGGGCGCGGCGCCTCCGAGCGGGTCGCCCTCCAGTGTGTGGCGCCCCGAAACACGGTCGTCTGAACGAGGCGCCCACCTGCGGCGCGGGTTGCGGAGATGGCACGTGGCGCGGGGTCTCAGGGAAGGCCACGCGGCGCCGCTCGCGCGGGTGGCCGCGTGGCGCGGTTCGCGGGGTGGCGCGGCTCGCGGGGTGGCCGCGTGGCGCGGGGCGGTTTGCCGGGATGGCGCGGGCCCGTTTCGCGGGGGTGGCCACGGCGCGCGGTTCGTACGGGAGCGCGCGGGGCGCAGCTCGCAAGGATGGCGCGTGGCGCGGCTTGCGGGGATGGCGCGTGGCGCGGCTTGCGGGGATGGCGCGTGGCGCGGCTTGCGGGGATGGCGCGTGGCGCGGCTTGCGGGGATGGTGACGTGGCGCCGCTCTCGGGATCGCCGGCACGGTGTCCGGGCGGGCGGCGCGGTCCGCGGTCTGTGCCGACCGCGCACCGCGACACGGGTGCCGGCCGAGGGGGATCGGAACCTTGACAACGTGGTGGTAAGGTCCGTCCATGGTGAACCTGGAAGCGTTCGTCGCCGGTCTACCCAAGGTCGAGCTGCACGTCCACCACGTCGGTTCGGCCTCCCCGCACGCGGTGGCCGAGCTGGCGGCGCGGCACGCGGGCAGCACGACGGTGCCCGCCGACGTCGACGCGCTGGAGAAGTTCTTCGAGTTCCGCGACTTCGCCCACTTCATCGAGGTGTATATCGCGGTCGCCGACCTCGTTCGCGACCCCGAGGACGTCCGCATCCTCACCTACGAAGTGGCCCGCGAGCTGGCCCGGCAAGAGGTCCAGTACGCCGAGCTGACCGCGACCCCGTTCTCGCACACCACCCGGGGCATGGCGCCGGAAGCCTACTGCGAGGCCCTGGAGGACGCCCGCAGCGCTGCCCGCCGTGACCTCGGTATCGAGCTGGCCTGGTGCTTCGACATCCCGGGCGAGGCAGGCATCCCCGCCGCCGAGGACACGCTGAAGGTCGCGCTGGAGCAGCGGCCGGACGGACTGGTCAGTTTCGGCCTCGGTGGTCCGGAGATCGGCGTCCCCAGGCCGCAGTTCAAGCCGTATTTTGACGCGGCGCGCGCGGCGGGCCTGCGCTCGGTGCCGCACGCCGGAGAGACGACCGGGCCGGAGACGATCTGGGACGCGATCCGGGTGCTCGGCGCCGAGCGGATCGGCCACGGCACCAGCGCGCTCGGTGACCCCGAGCTGGTCGCGTACCTGGCGGAGAACCAGATCCCGCTGGAAGTTTGCCCGACGTCGAACCTGCGCACCCGCGCCGTGCCGAGTCTGGCCGAGCATCCGTTGCCGGGCATGGTCGAGGCCGGGCTGTTCGTCACGATCAACTCGGACGACCCGCCGATGTTCGGCACCACGCTGGAGAAGGAGTACCTGGTCGCGGCCGACCTGCTGAAGCTCGACGCGGAGGGTGTCGCCGAGCTGGCCAAGGCGGGCGTTCGCGCGTCGTTCCTCGACGAGCCCGAGAAGGCCCGGCTGATCGGGTTGATCACCGACTACACCGCCGAGGCCTCCGAGCAGTGGGTCGGCGAGAACGGCTGACGCACGCTGCCGTGCCGGGCGAGCCCGCCCGGCACGCTGCCATCCCGGGCGAGCCCGCCCGGCGGGCGTCGGCACGCCGCCCGGCGGACGGGCCGCACGGCCCGTTGCCGGGCGGACGGGCCGCACGGCCCGTTGCCGGGCGGACGGCCCGCACGGCCCGCTGCCCGGGGGACGCCCGCACGCCGGGCGGACGAGCCCCGCACGGCGGGCGTCGAGCTAGAGGCGGCCGGCGGCTTTCATCGCCAGGTACGTGTCGGTGACCGTCGACGCGAAGATGTCCGCGGGGGCGTCGACCACCTCGACGCCCCGCGAACGCATCGCGGTCACGATGCGGCGCCGCTCCGCGTCTCCGCGCGCCGCCGCAGCCGCCTCGTACACCGCCTCGGCGTTGCCGCGCTGCACCGCCATCGCGGCCGCCGCCGGATCACCGACCGAGGCCAGCACGACCGTGTGCCGGTCGGTGAGCCTGCTCAACACCGGCAGCAGGCCCTCGGCGAGCGGCGCCGGTTCGATCGCGGTGAACAACACGACCAGGCAGCGCTTCCGGGCCCGCACCAGGATCTCCGAGACGACCAGGTCGAAGTCGGACTCCACCAGCCGCGGCTCGACCGGCGCCAGCGCTTCCCCGATCGACGCGACGACGCTCGCGTGCCCCTTACCCCGCACCGACGTGCGCAGGTCGACGTCGGCCGCGAACAGCTCGACCCGGTCGCCTGCCTTCGCGGCCACCGCGGCCAGCAGCAGGCACGCGTCCATCGCGGCGTCCAGGCGCGGGATGTCACCGACCCGGGCCGCCGACGTCCGGCCGGTGTCGACGACGAGCACCAGGCGGCGGTCACGCTCCGGGCGCCAAGTTCTTACCACGACCTCGCTGCGCCGCGCGGTCGCCCGCCAGTCGATCGAGCGGACGTCGTCCCCGTCGACGTACTCGCGCAGCGCGTCGAACTCGGTGCCCTGACCGCGGGCCCGCACCGCCAGCGACCCGTCGAGCCGCCGAAGCCGGGAGAGCTTCTCCGGCAGGAACCGGCGCGACGCGAACGGCGGCAGCGTCCGCACCGTCCAGGCCGGGGTGAGGCGCCGTATCGCCCGGCGGCGGGTCTGCCGGTACATCAGGCCGAGCGGTCCGGTCGACCGGACCGTGACCGCCACCGCGGGCCGGTCGCCACGCCGGGTCGGCGTCAGCGTCGTGTCGAGGCGCTCGGTCGCCCCGGGCTTCAGAACAGCCTTGTGGACGTACGGCGTCGCGCCTGCGGACGGCACCCACGCGTCCCGGATCGACGCCCGGACCGTGCGCCGTCCGCTGTTCGTGGCCACGAGCGTCACCACGACCGACTCGCCGAGCCGGGTGTGGGTGGCGCCCCGCCGGCGGAACGTCACCTTCCCGGCGGCACCAGCGAGGAACCAGTCCAGGGCACAGGCCAGCGCGAGGACGAGCAGCCAGAGCTGCGCGGTCACGGCGTGCCAGGGCAGCAGCGCACTCACCACCGCCCCGGCGACGCAGAGCAGGACGACCCTGCCGGTAATCATTTCAGCGCGGGGTCGGCACGGTGGCCAGGACCGAGTCGAGGATGCCGTCCGGCGTCGCCCCGTCCAACTCGGCCTCGGGACGCAGCACGATGCGGTGCCGCAGCGTCGGACGGGCCAGCGCCTTCACGTCGTCCGGAGTGATGTAGTCGCGGCCGGACAGCCAGGCCCAAGCCTTCGCGGTCGCCAGCAGCGCGGTCGAACCACGCGGGGACGCTCCGGCGGCCAGCGACGGGGACGTGCGGGTCGCCCGGCAGACGTCGACGACGTACGCCATCACCGGGTCGGCGACCTGGACGCCGCGGGCCGCCTTTCGGGCGGTGGCGAGATCGGCTGCGGTGGCCACCGGCTGGACCCCCGACAGGTCGCGCGGGTCGAAGCCGTGATGGTGGGCGGCCAGCACCCGCAACTCGGCCTCTCGGCTCGGCAGCGGCACGTCGACCTTGAGCAGGAACCGGTCGAGCTGCGCCTCCGGCAGCGGGTAGGTGCCCTCGAACTCCAGCGGGTTCTGGGTGGCGGCCACCACGAACGGGTCAGGCAGCCGGCGCGGCGTGCCCTCGACAGTGACCTGCCGCTCCTCCATCGACTCCAGCAGCGAGGCCTGCGTCTTCGGCGGCGTCCGGTTGATCTCGTCGGCGAGCAGCAGGTTCGTGAAGACCGGGCCCTCGCGGAACTCGAACTCGGCGGTGCGGGCGTCGTAGACCAGCGACCCGGTGACGTCACCGGGCATCAGGTCCGGAGTGAACTGGACGCGCTTGGCGTCCAGCGACAGCGCGGCGGCCAGCGTCCGGATCAGCAGTGTCTTGGCCGTACCCGGCACACCCTCGAGCAGGACGTGCCCCTGGCAGAGCAGCGCGATCACCAGGCTGGTGAGCACCGCGTCCTGGCCGATGACGACCTTGCCCACCTCGGTGCGGAGCCGCCCGAGCGCGGCCCTGGCCGCCTCGGCGTCCGGCGCGGCATCGCTGAGCGGGACGGGGGTTTGTGTGGGCGCATCGGTCATGAGGCGGCCTCCACTGAGTTGATCCGCGAAAGTGGGAGCATCGCAGCGCGCGCTAGCGCGCGAGGAGCGGAGCGGAGGAGGTCGACGGGGTACTCGGTCACGACGGACGTCCTTCATCAGGGCTGGCCTCGACGGAGGCAGCAGGGTCGTTCGGTGCAGCTGGGTCAGCCGGCGCCGGAGGGCCCGCCGGGGACACCACAGCGGCCAGCAGAGCGTCGAGCGCGTCGGCGAGGACCACCAGACCGCGGTCGTCGGTCGGCGGCGGCCCGTACAAGTGCTTCCCGACCGTCGCGGCCGGCCAGCCGGAACGTTCGGCCGCCGCGTCGCAGACCTCGCGCGGCTCGGGGCGCGAGCCCAGTCCGAGCAGCGGCAACAGCCGGGACAGGGCGGCACCGCGGAGCGCCTCGGTGGCCTCCGGGCGGGCGTGGGCGCGCTGGTAGAGGCGGGCCCGGCCCTCCACGGTCTCGGTCGAGCGGACGATGACCGGCAGCGGCTCGGCCACCGGCGCGCTCAGCCGGCGACCGCGCCAGAACGCCGCCAGCAGCCCGGCCGCCGCCAGCATCCCGACCGTGGCGGGCACCCAGGTCGGCAGCAGGTCGCCCAGCGAGCGGGCCTCGTCCTCGGCGATCGGCTCCGGCGTCGTGCGGTGCAGCCAGACGACGTCCCGCTGGGCGCTGAGCAGGCCGAGCGAGAGCGCCGCGTTCCCACGCTCGGCGAGCCGGTCGTTGATGAGCGGCTCGGGCGAACCCAGGAAGACCAACTCGGCCTTCCCCGGCCGGTCGAGCACGGCCAGGGTCTGCCCGTAGCACCGGACGAGGCCGGTACCGGCGTAGCGGTAGCCGCCCATCTCGGCGTCGCCTGCCGAGCGGGCCTCGGGAAGTGAGCAGCCCGGGTCGACGGTGTCGATGATCGCGACGCTCCTGACCTCCACGCCCACCTCGAGATCGTCCAGCGTGAATCCGTCCGGCTGGACGAACACCACCCGGACCGTGTCCGGCAGGTCGGCCAGCCGGCGCAGGCTCTGCGCGGCGAGGTTGTACGGGAACGGGACGACGACCGTCACGTTGCCGCTGTCGGCGCGGGCCATGGCCTCGTCCACGGTGGTCACCCGGGTTACCGGGTGGCCGTGGTTACCGAGCAGGACGGCGAGCGCGCGGGTGCCGAGGGGATGTGCGCCCTCCGGGTCGAGGCTGCTGCGCTCGCGGCTCGGGGCGGTGCTGATCAGCGCCCAGACCGCCAGCGCGATGAGCGCGGCGAGGACGGCCGTCAAGCCGACCCGGAACCGCCACGGCGAGCGCGCGGAGACGACCGGCTGCGCGGTGGTGATCACGAACGCACCCCGTTCGGGGTGCCCGGTGCGACCCAGCTGTCGGCTCCCACCAGCGCCTCGTCGCTCGGCTGCGCTGCGGCGACTCGCGCGGCGATCGTCCGCATCCGCTCGTCGTGCTCGGCGGTGGCGGTGCGCTCGCCGTACCAGATCTCGGCGAACAGCTCGGCGGCCGTGACCAGGTCGGCCGCGACCGTCGGGAGTACCTGACCGGCCTCCGCGGCGACCTCGTGCGCGGTGCGGCCCGGACGGTTGTCGACCAGGTCGCGCGCCACCAGCCCGGCTACGACACCGCGGAGCCGCTCCCGCACGGCCTCGGCCCACTTGCCCTCGGCCGCGAACGCGTCCGCCCTGGATTCGTGTTCGGTCGCGCTGCGGGTCGGGGTCACCGGGTCGGTCGTTCGCCGGACCTTCGCGGTCCGGCCCGGTACTCCGAACCGCCAGATCAGCAGTGCGGCGACCGCCACGATCAGCAGCGCGAAGATCAACACCCCGAGGTTGCCTCCCGGGCTCGCCCCCCGCGCGCCCTCGAGCACGCGTTGGATCGCCTCCTGGAACCAGTCGGCCATCCGTTCCATCAGGGACGGCTTCTCGTCCTGGTAGATCTGCTTGGACAGCTCCTCCGCCGCTTCCTCGGCCGACGGCTGCCGTGGGTACGGCTCGAGCGGGAGCGCTGAAATCATCGGACAAGTCCCCCGCGGAGTCGGCTCAGTCGGGACCGCCGGGCCGCGAGCCCCCACTCGACGTCCAGCGCTTCGGTACGCATCCGGCCGTCCAGATAGAGCAGCGTGTCGATGCCGGACCGGAACGCCCAGACGACGACCAGCGGCAGGTAGTACGCCACCGCGATCGAGAGCGTGAGCAGCAGCAGCGCGCCGTGGTCGCCGGTGACCAGCGGATCTTCGCCGACGATCAGCTCCACCACCAGGCCGAGGATGACGCTCAGCGGGAAGAACATGATGAACCAGATGATGCCGCTGACGACGCCGGCCAGCAGCCGGATGCCGAGCTGCCGGAACAGGCCGACCCCGGTGCCGCCCCCGACCTGCACGCCGCGCTTCAGCGCGCTACCGATCGAGCCGCCCTCGAAGATCAGGACCAGCACCGACAGCCGCATGAGGCCACCGAACAGCGGCACGAAGTAGCCGATGATCGGGATCGCCGCGATCAGCGTGTTGATCCCGGTCAGCGCCAGGGCCAGCAGCAGCAGCCTGCCGAACATCGGACGCAGGCGAGCCCAGCACACGGCCAGCGACGTCGGGGCGCCCGCCGTCTCCTGGACCACCGCGATCGCGCACGACGCGCTGGTGAGCACCGCCGACACCGTCGAACCCAGCGACGCGACCACCGAGAACGCGGTCAGCGTCAGGATCAGCAGCAGAATGTCGGTGCCCGGCGAGCCGGAGTCGCGGCTGAGCAGGCTGGTGAGAACCCACCAGAGCGGCACGCTGATCAACAGCTGCAGAACGACCATCACGCCGGCGACACCGAGCGTCGGGCCCGGGTGCCTGCGGAGCAGGTCCATGCCGCCGTCGAGGATCTCGCCGACCGACAGTGGCCGGAGCGGAACCGGCCCGGAACCCGGCCCGGCGGACAGCGGGGGCAGCCCGACCGGTGGAGCCGGTGCGGTCACCGTGCTCACCCGCGTATCGCCCCCTCCCGGAAACTGATGGGGGCCATCCTGTCACGCCCGCGCGACAGCGATCCGGCGCGTCTGTACGGCGGCGGCCGGGCAACTCGTTGCCGAGAGTGCCACCATGTGGGCATGAGAGCGCGTGTGCTGGTGGTCGACGACGATCCTGCCCTGGCCGAGATGCTCGGAATCGTGCTGCGTGGTGAGGGTTTCTCCCCGTCGTTTGTTGCGGACGGTGAAGCCGCACTTACGGTTTTCCGGGAAACCCGCCCCGATCTTGTCCTGCTCGATCTCATGCTCCCCGGCATGAGCGGGCTCGACGTCTGCCGGGCGGTGCGCGCGGAATCCGGCGTGCCGATCGTGATGCTGACGGCCAAGAGCGACACCGTCGACGTCGTCCTGGGGCTGGAGTCGGGTGCGGACGACTACGTCGTCAAGCCCTTCAAACCCAAGGAACTGGTGGCCCGGGTACGGGCCAGGCTGCGACGCGGCGAGGAGGTGCCGCCGGAGACGCTGACGATCGGGCCGCCGCAAGCCCAGGTCCAGATCGACGTCCCCGGGCACTCGGTGACCCGCGACGGAGCCCCGATCGCACTGACGCCGCTGGAGTTCGACCTGCTGGTCGCGCTGGCCCGTAAGCCGCGTCAGGTCTTCACCAGGGAAGTGCTGCTCGAGCAGGTCTGGGGATATCGGCACGCCGCCGACACCCGGCTGGTGAACGTCCACGTCCAGCGGCTCCGGGCGAAGGTCGAGCGGGACCCGGAGCACCCCGAGGTGGTGCTCACCGTGCGCGGAGTCGGCTACAAGGCGGGCACCGGGTGAGACAACGGGCCCGACCCGACGACCCCGTGGTCCCCGGCACTGCCGTGGCCCCGGGGACGTCCCCGGGTACCGCACGGTCCGGCTCGCTCCGCCGCGGGTACGAACGGCTCCGGCGTGCGGTGCGGTGGCTGGCGTCGCGGGTGCTCGCCCGGTGGCGGCGTTCGCTGCAGCTCCGGGTGGTGACCAGCACGCTGCTGGCGAGCAGCGTCATGACCGTGGCGTTGGGGCTGTTCGTCGTGCACCGAGTGACCGACGGCCTGGTCGCGGCCGAGCGGGAACAGGCGCTGGCCCAGCTGGCCAGCGGAGCGACGTACCTGGGCGGCGAGCTGGCCGAGCTCAACGGTCCGGACGACCCGGAGCTGGACAACGCGCTGCGGCTGGCCGCCGTCAACCTTTCGGCGCGCGCTCCGCGCAGCGCCGGCTTCGCGGTCGCGGTGCAGCAGACCGACAACCCGCGGCTCCCGCCGAAGTACGTCTTCAGCTACGACCCGGACGACGTCCGGCCGCCCGCCGAACTCACCCGGCTGATCGCGTCCGGCAAACAGCGCGGTTACCAGTTCACCCGGACGTCGATCGACGACCGGGCGGAGCGTCCGTTCCTCGTGGTCGCGGCGCCGGTCGAGACCCAGGCCGGCCGCTTCGACCTCTACTACTTCTTCCCGCTGGACGACCAGGTGGCCACGGTCGGGCTGGTGGGGAACTCGCTGACCGCGATCGGCGCGCTGCTGTTGCTGCTGCTCGCGGCGATCGCGGCGATCGTGGCCAGACAGGTGGTGACGCCGGTGCGGGTCGCCGCGCGCACCGCCGAGCGGCTCTCCGCCGGGTTGCTCGAGGAACGGATGGTGGTGCGCGGCGAGGACGAGTTGGCCCGGCTCGCGCACTCGTTCAACCAGATGGCCGCGAACCTGCAGCGGCAGATCGTCCAGCTGGAGAACCTGTCGCGGCTGCAGCAGCGGTTCACCGCTGACGTGTCGCACGAGCTGCGCACGCCGCTGACCACCGTGCGGATGGCCGCCGACGTCATCCACGCCGCCGCCGACACGTTCCCGCCCGCGCTGGCGCGCTCCACCGAGTTGCTCTCCAATGAGGTCGACCGGTTCGAGTCGCTGCTCAACGACCTGCTGGAGATCAGCCGCTACGACAGCGGCGCCGCCGTCCTCGAACCGGAGGACGTCGATGTGCGGACGCTGGTGACCCGGACCGTCGACGGCCTCACCCAGCTGGCCGACCGCACCGGCTCGGTCCTGGAGGTCGGGATGCCGGACGAGCCGGTCGTGGCAGAGGTGGACCCGCGCCGGGTCGAGCGGATCCTGCGCAACCTGCTCGGCAACGCGATCGAGCACGGCGAGGGCCGGCCGGTGCGGATCACGCTGGCCAGCGACGCGGACGCGCTCGCGATCACCGTGCGGGACTACGGCGTCGGGCTGCGGCCGGGGGAGGCCCAGGCGGTGTTCGACCGCTTCTGGCGCGCCGACCCGTCCCGGGCCAGGCAGACCGGCGGTACCGGGCTGGGGCTCTCGATCAGCCGCGAGGACGCCCGGCTGCACGACGGATGGCTGCAGGTGTGGGGCTGGCCGGGGCTCGGTGCGCAGTTCCGGCTGACGCTGCCGCTGCGGCGGGGCGTCCGGCTCTCGGCGGCGCCGCTGCCGCTGGCCCCGGCCGACGCGGGCAGCCGCTATCCCCGCGCGATCGAGGCACCTCGTCCGCCGGAGCTGGCGGAAGTACCACCGCAGGAGAACGGAGAGACGGAGCGTCGTGCGTAGCAGTCTGGTCCCGGTCGTCGTCGCAGCGCTGCTGGCCAGCGCCCTCGGCGGCTGTGCCCGCGTGCCCGACAGCGGACCGGCCGTCCCCGTCGCAGCGCCCAGCGCGGTCCAGAGCGGCGAACCGGAGAGCGACAGCGTCAACACGTTGCTGCCCCGCCCCGGGGCGGACGCCGCGCTCTCGGTGAGCGCGTACGTCAACGCGCTGCGCGCCACCCGCAACCCCGGCCCGCTCGGCGACCACTTCCTCGCCACGCCCGCCCTCCGGAACACGTTCAGCCAGAACCCGTCGATGGTCGTCGTCCGCGGCGACGTCCGGGCGTCGGTCGCGGAGATGGCCAGCGGCGCGGCCACCACCACCGCGCTGTTCAGCGCGGACCTGATCGGCACGGTCGACAGCGACGGTGTCTTCGCGGAGGCGGAGAACTCGGCGTGGCAGGTCCAGGTCCGGATGGCGCGGATCGGGGGCACGTGGCTGTTCGCCGAGCCGCCACCGCTGATCGTCCGGGACGACCAGTTCGCCAGCTCGTTCACGCCGACCACGGTGTACTACGCGGCGGCGCCGAGCGCGGTCACCGGCACCAACCCGCAGCTGGTCATCCCCGAGCGGCGGTACGTCAACGAGGACAGCAGCGGTGACCTCGCGACGCAGATCGTCGACTTCGTGCTCGCCGGCCCGTCCGCGGCGCTGAAGCCGGTCGCGGTGAACCCGCTGCCGAAGATCAAGCGCACCAGTCGGGTGGCGGTCGAGGACGGCGACCTGATCGTCGAACTCGAGGCCCAGGCCGAGTCGCTGGACAAGGACGCGTTGAACGCGTTCGTGGCCGAGGTGGGCTGGTCGCTGAGCGCGTCGTTCTCCGGCAGCGTCCGGCTGACCGTCGGTGGCCGCCCGCTGGACGTCGATGACTTCAGCGCCAACCAGGACCAGTCGGCCTGGAAGCGCTACAACCCGGTCGTCGTCGACCGGCAGAACCTACCCACGTTCGCCGTCCAGAAAGGCGCGGTGAAGGTGCTGAGCGACGCCGGGTCGTTCGATCAGAAGCCGCTGCGGCTCGGCACGTCGGTCCAGGGCAAGAACGTGAGGTCGGCGGCGGTCTCGATGAACCTCACCCGGCTCGCGGTCGTTCGTGACGAGGCGGGTTCCCAGCGGCTCTGGATCACCGACGCGTCCGGCACGATGCAGCCCACGCTGCGGGCGTCGCAGATCGGGCGCCCGTCCTGGGGCGGTAACTCGGTCACGGTCGTCGTCCCGGTGGGCGGGCGCCTCTTCGAGGTCGGGGTCGGCAACGCGCGGACTCCGACCGAGATCCAGGTGATCGGGCCGAACGGGCGGCGGCTCCGGAACATCACGGCCATCCGGCTCTCGATGGACGGCGTGCGTGCGGTGTTCATCAACGGGACCGGCAGCTCCGCGCAGGTCTTCTTCGGGATGCTCACCGGCTCGACCGGCAGCGCGCTGGTGCTGCGAGCGCGACCGCTGGCCGTCGAGGGCGCGCCGAAGGACGTCTCCTGGTACGGCGCGGTGACCGCGGCCGTGGCGGTCACCCGGCCGGGGAACGCCGGCGACGAGGTGTCGATCGTCCTCGCGCCCGTGGACGGCTCGCCCGCGCGTATCCAGACGACGCGGCTCAAGACGACGCCGGTCGTCCGGCTCACCGCGGACCCCACCGAGAACCCGGAGCCGATCATCCCGCTGGAGCTGAGCGGACGCATCTACAGCGCGGAGGCGAACTACTCCGTGACGCCGGCGCTGCAGGTGGCCGGAGTCGCGCCGTTCTACCCGGGCTGAGCGTCGTCCACAGGGGGTTCCGCGGGCCCTCGGTGTTCGGGCACCGTTGAGGCGTGTGGCGGGACGTGCTCGACCTGGTGCTGCCGGTGCGGTGCGTGGGCTGTCGTGGCCCCGACGGGCCGCTCTGCCCGGTGTGCGGGCGGTCCGCGCTGCACACCCAGCCGTCGCTCGTCCCGGCCTGCGACCGGCCGGGTGGGGACGGCCCGGCGATCTGCGTCGCGGCGGGGGTGTACGGCGGGGCGTTGCGCTCGGCGCTGATCGCCTACAAGGAGCGTGGCCACCGTGCGCTGGCCCGCCCGCTCGGCGCCCGCCTGGCAGCGGCCGTAACGGTGGCCCTCTCCGCCGCCGGGGGTTGGCCCGGCGGCGCGGGGCCGGTGGTGCTGGTGCCGGTGCCGTCCTCGGCAGCGGCGATCCGGGAACGCCACGGCGACCACATGGCTCGGCTGGCTCGCTGCGCCGCCGCCACGCTGCGTCAGCGCGGGTACCCGGTGCGTGCCGCCTCGCTGCTCACGCTGCGTCGCACGCCGTCCGACTCGGTAGGGCTCACCGCCGCCGAGCGCCGCGAGAACATCGCGGGGGCATTCCGGCCGGTCGGCGCACGTCCCTGGCGGCACCACCGCACTCCGAAAGGCAGCACGATCGTGCTGGTCGACGACATCGTCACGACCGGCGCGACGCTCGCGGAGGCCTGCCGAGCGGCGGAGGCGGGCGGGTTCGTGGTGCGGGCCGCGGCCCTCGTCGCAGCGACCTCGCGTCGGGTACCCGACGCGAACGGTGTTCGTCACGATAGGTAGCGCCAAAGTTGCGGAGTGGGTGCAGACTGCTCGTACAGCGTGTCGCCACGCGCGGTGTCTGATTCCATTCTGATGGAACCGAAAACCCGGTCACCAGGCATGACAAGCATACGGTTTGAGCAAACCGGATGAATTGGTCGGAGTGGAGGGGTGACGACCCCTACCCCGAAGAGTTAGCGTCAGGTTCCACAGCAGTTCTCGCCCTGAGTAGATGGATGACATCGAGGGGAGGTCGCCGCTCACCGGTTCCCTCCCGCCCCGTGTGACGGGCAAGGGTGACCGGTACCTCGTTGAGAAAGCCGCCCGGAGTCGGGCCGGCTGACCAGTTCGCGGAAGCGTGGAGGTACGTGTGGACATCGTCGTCAAGGGTCGTAACGTCGAGGTGCCCGATCACTACCGGCAGAACGTGAGTGAAAAGCTCTCTCGCGTCGAGCGCTACGACCAGAAATTGATTCGTATCGACGTCGAACTGTTCCACGAACCGAACCGTCGGCAAGCGCAGACTTGCCAGCGGGTCGAGATCACCGTCAAAACCCGGGGTCCGGTGATTCGCAGCGAAGCCGCTGCAGCGGATTTCTACTCCGCATTGGACCTCGCGATCACGAAGCTGGAGAACCGTCTCCGTCGCGCCGCTGACCGCAGGCGCGTTCACCACGGTCGTCGCACCCCCGTCTCGGTCGCCTCGGCGATGGCGGAAGCGACCGCAGAGCTGCCGGCGCCGATGTGGGCGCTGCCGAACGGCTCGGAACCCACGCTGGAGGAGCACGGGTCGGTCGCTGTACTCGACGAGTGGGAGGACGGTCCGTGCCGGATCGTCCGCACCAAGGAGCACCCCGGTGAGCCGATGACCGTCGACGACGCCCTCTTCGAGATGGAACTCGTCGGGCACGACTTCTACCTCTTCAACGACAAGGACACTGGTCGGCCGAGCGTCGTCTACCGCCGCAAAGGCTACGACTACGGAGTCATCTGCCTGGGGATCTAGCGGCCGGCGGGCTCCACCGCCGTAGCAAATGCAAATGCAACAGCGTCATGCGGACGCTCGGCAGCGCGCCGGGCGTCCGCTTCGTGTCTACGGCGGGGACGCGAGGGCACGGGCCTGGACCCCGACGGCGGAGCGGAACCCGCCCACGGTGGCTCGCCGGACGGCGTCGATCTAGAGGTCGGAGGGCAACAACGAGCCGATCCAGGCATCCGCGCGGGAACCGTCACGGCGCCGGATGCGATCTCGCAGAACCCCCTCGACGGTGAAACCGGCGCGCTCGGCGACGGCGCGGGAGCCGTCGTTGCCGACCTCGGCGAGCCAGCAGAGCCGCGCCACCCCGAGCGCGCCGAACGCCCAGCGGGCGACGGCCAGCGTGCTCGCGGTCGCCACGCCGCGGCGGCGAGCCCAGGGAGCGGCCCAGTAGCCGACCTCGGCGAGCCCCTCGGGAAGGTCCATCGATACCAGGCCGACCGTGCCGAGCCCCTCGCCACTGACCGCGTCGAACACGCCGAACGGTGCCGCCCGACCCGACTTCCAGGATTCTTCGACGTACTCGGTGGCGTACGCGACGGCGTCGTCGAGGCGGTAGGGGGTGGGGACGCGGGTCCAGCGCTGGATTGCGGGGTCCTGGCAGGCGCGGAAGATCCAGTCGGCGTCGACGGCCTGGCACGGCCGCAGTTGGAAGCGGCCGGCGGCGATCTCCACGGTGTCCACCCCGACATCCTGGCCGCTCGACCCGGTGCGGGCAGCACTGGGTACGGCGCAAACGGGGAAATCTTCGGCAAAATGTCCCGGCCCGACTATTGTTCGGAGTTCCGCGGACGCCGGTGACCCACAGGTTGCCGCTCCCGGGAACCGTCGGCTCGCCGCTGCGGTTTAC
This sequence comes from Cryptosporangium aurantiacum, assembly GCF_900143005.1. Lineage (NCBI taxonomy): Bacteria > Bacillati > Actinomycetota > Actinomycetes > Cryptosporangiales > Cryptosporangiaceae > Cryptosporangium > Cryptosporangium aurantiacum. Next base: position 41,117 of record NZ_FRCS01000028.1, on the reverse strand, counting down.
TGGGTGGGCTGTGACATGTTTTTGGCCGTGTGCCCCGACCGGTGGACGGCTGGCCGCGTAGCGCGGGAGGCCCGCCGCCGCACGCCCGCGCCTACGATGGCGGTAGGACATCTGAGGGAGCTGACCGAACCCGTGATCTTCGAGAAGATCCTCCGCGCCGGCGAGGGGCGGATCATTCGCCGTCTCAAGGCGATAGCCGACACCGTGAACTCGATCGAGGACGAGTACACGGACCTGACGGACGCGGAGCTGCGCGAACTGACCGACCAGTTCAAAGAGAGGTACGCGGACGGCCAGACGCTCGACGACCTGCTCCCCGAAGCGTTCGCCGTCGCTCGCGAGGGCGCCAGGCGCGTGCTCGGGCAGCGGCACTACGACGTCCAGCTGATGGGTGGCGCGGCGCTGCACCTGGGCAACATCGCCGAGATGAAGACCGGTGAGGGCAAGACCCTCACCTGTGTGCTCCCGGCGTACCTGAACGCGCTGGCAGGCAAGGGCGTCCACGTCGTCACGGTCAACGACTACCTGGCACAACGTGACGCCGAGTGGATGGGCCGGATCCACCGGTTCCTCGGGCTCTCGGTCGGCACGATCCTGCCGAACGCGCTGCCCGGCGCGCACAAGGCCGCGTACGAGTGCGACATCACATACGGCACGAACAACGAGTTCGGCTTCGACTACCTGCGCGACAACATGGCCGGTTCCGGCCAGGAGCTGGTCCAGCGCGGTCACTTCTTCGCGATCGTCGACGAGGTCGACTCGATCCTGATCGACGAGGCCCGTACGCCGCTGATCATCTCCGGCCCGGCTGAGCAGTCGGCGCGCTGGTACACCGAGTTCGCCCGGATCGTCCCGCGGCTGCGGCGTGACCGGGACTACGAGGTCGACGAGGGCAAGCGCACGGTCGGCATCAGCGAGGAGGGCGTCGAGAAGGTCGAGGACCAGCTCGGCATCGACAACCTGTACGAGGCCGTCAACACGCCGCTGATCGGCTACCTGAACAACGCGCTGAAGGCCAAGGAGCTCTTCAAGAAGGACAAGGACTACATCGTTGTCGACGGTGAAGTCCTGATCGTCGACGAGTTCACCGGTCGCGTGCTGCACGGCCGTCGTTACAGCGAGGGCATGCACCAGGCCATCGAGGCCAAAGAAGGCGTGAACATCAAGGACGAGAACCAGACGCTCGCCACGATCACGCTGCAGAACTACTTCCGGCTGTACGACAAGCTCGGTGGCATGACCGGTACGGCCATGACCGAGGCCGGCGAGTTCCAGAAGACCTACAGCGTCGGCGTCGTGCCGATCCCGACGCACCGGGACATGATCCGGCTCGACAAGGCGGACGTCGTCTACAAGACCGAACCGGCGAAGTTCGAGGCGGTCGTCGAGGACATCGCCGAGCGGCACGCCAACGGCCAGCCGGTCCTGGTCGGCACCACCAGCGTCGAGAAGTCCGAGTACCTGTCGACGATGCTCAACCGGCGCGGTATCCGGCACGAGGTGCTGAACGCGAAGAACCACGCGCGTGAGGCCGAGATCATCGCCCAGGCCGGGCGCGAGGGTGCGGTCACGGTCGCGACGAACATGGCCGGCCGTGGTACCGACATCATGCTCGGCGGCAACCCGGAGTTCCTGGCCGCTGCCGAGCTGCGCAACGGTGGCCACACCCCGGACGACGAGGACTGGGACGAGCTGCTCGAGGCCACGATCGAACGGGTCAAGGAAGAGGTCGAGGAGGAGGCCGAGAAGGTCACCGACGCCGGCGGCCTGTATGTCCTCGGCACCGAGCGGCACGAGTCGCGGCGGATCGACAACCAGCTGCGTGGCCGGTCGGGTCGGCAGGGTGACCCCGGTGAGTCCCGGTTCTACCTGTCGCTCGGTGACGACCTGATGCGACGGTTCAACTCCGGTGCGGTCGAGGCGATCATGGACCGCCTCAACATCCCGGACGACGTCCCGATCGAGTCGAAGATGGTCAGCCGCCAGATCCAGTCGGCGCAGACCCAGATCGAGCAGCAGAACGCCGAGGCGCGGAAGAACGTCCTCAAGTACGACGAGGTGCTCAACAAGCAGCGCCAGGTGATCTACGCCGAGCGCAAGCAGGTGTTGGACGGTGCCGACCTGCAGGAGCAGATGCGGCACATGCTGGACGACATCGTCGAGGCGTACGTCGGCGCCACCACCGGTGAGGGGTACGCCGAGGACTGGGACCTCGAGGAGCTGTTCAAGAGCCTCAACCTGATCTACCCGGTCTCGTTCACGCTGGAGGAGCTCGAGGAGGAGGTCGGCGGGCGCGAGGCGATCGACGCCGAGCTGCTGATCGCGCGGCTCACCGAGGACGCGCAGTCGGCGTACGACCTCCGCGAGAAGGAGCTCGGTTCCGAGCTCATGCGCGACGCCGAGCGGCAGATCGTGCTCGCGGTGCTCGACCGGAAGTGGCGCGAGCACCTCTACGAGATGGACTACCTCCAGGAGGGCATTGGCCTGCGGGCCTACGCCCAGCGCGACCCGCTGGTCGAGTACCAGCGTGAGGGCTTCGATCTCTTCAACGGGATGATGGAGGGCATCAAGGAGGAGTCGATCCGGCTGCTCTTCCACGCCGAGATCCAGACCGAGGAAGCGCCCGCACCGGCTCCGTCGGCCGACGACTCGCCCACCGTGGAGACGCCGATCGAGCGGCACGTCGAGGTGCAGGGGCTGATCAAGCCGCGCCCGTCGAACCAGCCGCTGCAGTACAGCTCGCCGACGATCGACGGCGAGGCCGGCACCGGTGGCGGTGTCGCGGTGGCGACCGAATCGCCGCTGGGTGCGGCGGCCGGGTCGTCCGGGACGTCCGGGGGCCGGAAGGCGGCGTCGCCGGGGCAGAAGGTCGGTGCGGGTCCGTCGCGGAACGCGCCCTGCCCGTGTGGCTCGGGCAAGAAGTACAAGCGCTGCCACGGTGCGCCGGGCGGTCCCGCGTAGGTCTTTCATTCGGACGCCCGGCGCGGCGCCGCCGCAGGACGGTCACCGTCCGCAGCGGCGCCGCGCGGCGTTCAGCGCGGCGGTTGCGCCGCGTTTGCGCGGCGGGGAACGCTGGGTAGGCGTTGGTAGGGTTAACTCCCGGCAGGGTCCCGGTCGCCGCCGATGCTGGCGGCGCATCGTCCGGCCCGCCGGTCCCACCGGCGCGGCCCGCTGCCGAGTGGGTCTTTTCGGCTCCCGAGAGGAACCATGGACTCCGTCGGTGCCCAACTGGCACTCGTCGCTCTGCTCGTCCTGCTGAACGCCGCTTTCGCCGGTAGTGAGATCGCGCTGATCTCGCTCCGCGAGAGCCAGCTGCAACGATTGTCTCGCCGCGGATCCGGTGGCCGGGTGCTCGCCAAGCTGGCGCGGGACTCCAACCGCTTCATGGCCACGATTCAGGTCGGGATCACGCTCGCCGGGTTCCTCGCTTCCGCGACGGCCGCGGTATCGCTCGCGCAACCGCTGGTCGGCCCCCTCGGGTTCCTCGGCAACGCGGCGCGGCCGGTCTCGATCGTCATCGTCACGATCCTGCTGACGTTCGTGACGCTGGTCTTCGGTGAGCTCGCCCCGAAGCGCATCGCGATGCAGCGAGCCGAGGGCTGGGCACTCGCGGTCGCCCGCCCGCTCGACCTCCTCTCGACGCTCAGCCGCCCGGCGATCTGGCTGCTCGGCATCACCACCGACGCCGTCGTCCGGCTGCTGGGCAGTGATCCCGATCGGCAGCGTGAGGAGGTCACCCGCGAGGAGGTCACCGAGATGGTGAGCTCCCACAAGGGCTTCACACCGCTCCAGCAGACGATGATCGTCGGCGCGCTGGAAGTGGGTGACCGCGTGCTGCGCGAGATCCTGGTGCCGCGCCGCGAGGCGTTCGTCCTGCCGGTCGAGTACGACGTTCCGCGGGCGCGCCGGGCGCTGGCCGACTCCGGTCACAGCCGGGCGCCGGTGGCGGTGCGGGGCTCGCTGGACGACGTCATCGGCGTCGTGCACCTGCGCGACCTGCTCGACGACGAGGGACGGCTGATCGACCGGATCCGCCAGGTACCGGCGCTGCCCGGCAGCATGCGGGTTCCGGACGCGCTGCGCGAGCTGTCGTCGGCGCGCACCCAGCTGGCGCTGGTCGTCGACGAGCACGGCGACATCGACGGGCTCGTCACGGTGGAGGACCTCGTCGAGGAGGTCGTTGGCGAGATCTACGACGAGACCGACAAGGACGTCCGGTCGGTGCAGATCGCCGAGGACGGTTCGATGCTGCTCCCGGGGTCGTTCCCGGTGCACGACCTGGTCGACATCGCGATCGAGCTGCCGCACCGGCCGGAGGGTGACTACACGACCGTGGCCGGTCTGATCCTGGCGGTGCTGGGGCGGATCCCGCGCTCGCCGGGTGACGCGGTGACCGTGGATCGCTGGTCGTTCGAGGTGCGGGCGGTGCGGCGGCGAGCGATCACCGAGGTGCAGGTGCGGCCGGAACCAAACGCCGGAACCGAACCCCAAGAGGTCGAAGAGCCCGCCGCCGCGGCGGACTAGCTCGATGACGGCGAAGCGGATTGCATTTGCGAGGCCTATGGCCCTTCCAAATGCAATCGGTTCGGCGGCTCGTGAGACCGCTGTCACAGGATCGTGAGGACGGGGCAGCGCCAGCGACCGTCCAGTCCTTCCAAGCGCACCGCGATGGCCCTGGTGCGGGTGCCGACCTTGGCCAGCACCGTGACCTCGGCGACGCCGTCGGCCGGTTCGCACACCAGCGTCCGGCCGATATGGATGCGCGTCCGGGCGGCCGGCCCGGGGATCGTTGCCGTGCCGGCCGCGGCGCGGGCACGGGCGCGATGCAGCCGACCGGAGAGGCGCTCGTACGCCTCTTCGGTGAGGTGCGCCCGTAATTGGCGCTCGGGACGGCGTCCGCTCAGGACCTCGAGCAACGCGAGGACGAGCGCGCGAGCGTGCGCCGCAGGGTCGGGCAGCGCGTGCCGGGGCGTCGCCTGGGGTCCGAACGACACCTCCGGCGGACGCTCCGGTGGGCGGTCGATCGCGAACGGCAACTCCGGCGGCACCGTCGCTCGAACCTGCACGGTCGGGGGTCGGACGAGCGACACCGCGGGCGGCTCGAGCGCCGGTGGACGGCACACCACGGGAACCCTCACGGCACCCTCCTTGCTGTTACCTATGTTTGCTTTCGTTTGCATTAGGAAACGGCTGGAAGGTAGCTCGGCGCAAGGGCTTGATCGCTGACTGTGGAAATCTCGGTCGCCGAGCGTGGTGATCGGCGACAGTGGAGCGGTGGACGGACGCTGGGAATCGCTGTTCGCCGACGCGGACGCGCAGTTCGAGGCGCTGCGCCGGGAGGAGATGTCGGCCGAGGCCGCTGACCGCAGCCGCCGTGAGTTCGCGCTGATCGGCCTGGTCGACCGGCTGCGTGGCGCGCTCGGAGCACCGGTCGAGGTCTCGGTGGAATCCGAGCGGATAACCGGGACCGTGTGCGGGGTAGGTCCGGATTGGATACTGCTCGACGGACCCGCAGGGCGGAGCGTCCTGATTCCGCTGACCGCAGTGGTGGCCGTGAGTGGGTTGCCGGGGCGCACGTCGGCGCCCGGTACGACCGGCGCGGTCGAAGCGCGGCTCGACCTGCGTTACGCGCTGCGCCGCTTGGCGCGTGACCGTGCGCCGATCAGGGTGTTACTCCGTGGGGGACGCTCAGCGTTCGGGACGTTCGATCGGGTCGGACGCGATTTTGTGGAGTTCGCGGAGCACGTACCGGGGGACGCGCGTCGGGTCGGCGCCGTCCGCGCCGTGCGCAGCATCCCGCTCGATGCTCTCCTGGCAGTCCACGCCCGATGACCCGTTCAGCTGAGTTCTTCCTCCGTGTTGTCGGTGTACGTGAAGGGGTGCGAGCGGACGAAATCGCGCGTCTCCTTGTACATCCGCTCGATGTACCGCTCCAGTTCGGCCCGTTCCACCCGCCACTGACCCCGCCCGCCGATCTTGATGGCAGGGAGGTCGCCGGACCTGACCAGCGCGTATGTCTGCGAGGACGAGATGTTCAGGATTTCTGCGACATCGGCGAGCTGGAGAAACCGCTCGGTCGTCATGTCACCTCCCGCTACCCCGCTCCTGAGTTTGCCATCCATGTCTCTCCCGGGTTGGGCCCGTCCACAGCGACTAGGACCTGTGGATAGTTGGCACCTGCGTCGCTTCTGGTACGGGACGATGTGAGCAGATCTAGTGGCCTCGATTAGCGCGGATAAACGCCGACGGCGATTGTTTCTCGCCGTCGACCCAGGTTCAGCGTCGCCCGTTCCTGCCATCCTCGTCCTCCGGCGCTAGTGGCGCCTGGCCGAAGGGAATCGGATGTCCGCTCCGGTCTCACCGCCGGCTCGTCGGCGGCGGCTCCCTTCCTGGCTCGACCTGCGGGTTGTCCTCGGCGTTGTCTTGGTGGTGGGCTCGGTGGTGGCGGGCGCGCGGCTGTTCGCGGTGGCTGACCGGACCGTGCAGGTCTGGGCGGTGGCGCGTGATCTGGGCGTCGGCACGGTGTTGGTGTCGAACGACCTGGTCGCCGTGCGCGTGCGGTTACCGGAGAACGCCGCGCGATATTTGGCTGCGAATGGGCCGGAGCCGGTCGGGCGTCGGTTGGCCCGGGACGTCGGGGCCGGAGAATTGTTGCCGCGTGCCGCGCTGATCGACCGGGTCTGCGGCAGCGAGGTGAGCATCCCGGTGAGCACGCAGCACGTCCCGGCGACGGTACGGCGCGGCGCCCGGGTCGACGTGTTCGCGACGCCGCGCGGCGGGGAGACGACCCGGGTGCTCGCGGCGGTGACCGTGCAGAGCACGGTGCGCGGGTCCGCGGTCGGCGGGGGATCGGCGCTGGTGGTGCGGGTGGCTGACGAGCTCACGGCCGATGTGGTGCGGGCGGTGCGCACGGCCGATATCGACGTCGTCGTGGTGACCGGGAGGGCCGCAGGCGACGGATGCGGCGCCCCACCGTCCGCCGGCGCACCCTCCGCCGGCGTGCCGTCCGCCGGCGCACCGTCGGGCGGGGTGCCGTCCGCGGGGGCGCCGTCGGGCGGATTGCCGTCCGACGCAGCCCCGTCCGGCGAACCGCCGTCGGATGGGGCGCCGTCCGCCGGTGCCGACGGCACAGGCCTGCCGGCCACCCCGCCCGCCCCGACCGACGAGGGCGCCGGCACCGGCGGCAGTGACGAAAGTGGCGGGGGCGATGAGGGCGCCCGGAGCGACGGTGGTGATGGCGCTGGGCGTGGCGGGGGCGAAGTGGAGCGGGCTGCTTCGCTGGGCCGGTGGGGAGCGGATCGATGACGCTGCCGGTGCTGACCGTGGTGACCGACGGCGACGACTGGGAGGCCGCGCTTGTCGCCGCGTGGGGGAGCGGCAGCTCGGGTATCACGGTCGTCCGCCGCTGCACCGGGGCCGCGGACCTGCTCGCGGTGGCTGCCACTGGTGTTGCGGTGGCTGCGGTAGTGCCCGCTGACCTGGTCCATCTCGATCGGCCGCTGCTGACCAGGCTCTCGGCGAGCGGTGTTGCGATCGTGGGGCTCGTTGATCCGGACGACGGAGCCGCGCGCGATCGGCTGCGCACGCTGGGCATCGCGCACGTCCTGCCCACGGGCGCCACACCGGCTGCAGTGGCCGAGGCGTTGCGGGCCGCCGCCGCAGCGTTGGCGCACCACCGCACTCCGCCGGGCCGCGCTCCGGAACCACCGCCCCAGCCGTGGCCGGTGCGGGCCCCTGGCCACGGCACCCCGCCGCCCGCCCGCCCCCGCCTGACCGGCCGCGCCACCCCCGAAGACAACGATCCTCGGCGCCCGGACCCCAGCTCCCACCGGCCCGGCAGCACCGCCCCACACGGTGCCCGCCCATCAGCTGGACCTCACCCGGGCGCCGATCCGGGCGGAGGTGTTCACCCGCCGACCGGCTCCGGCCCGGACAGCGGTGTTCACCCGCCACCCCGTCTCGGCCCGGGCGGTGGTGCCGGTGCGGGCGGTGGTGCTCGGCCGCCAGCCGGTTCGGGCCCCGGCGGTGCCCGGGCCGTCGGTGGCCCCAGCCCCGGCCTCGCCGGCCGATCCGCGCCCCCGGCGCGCCCCAACCCCGCCCCACGGCCCGATCCTGCGGTACGCCCAGCCCCCGCGGCGCGCCCCAATCCCGGGGCGCGGCCCGAGCCCGCCGCGCGCCCCGGCCCCGGGGCGCGGCCCGAGCCCGGGACGGTGCCGGCTATCCGGCCCACCTCGGACATCGTGTCCACCCGCGACCGCAAAGACCCCAACCCGCAAGTGCTCGCGGTCTGGGGCCCGACCGGCGCCCCCGGACGCACCACGATCGCGGTCGGCCTCGCTGACGAAGCCGCGCGGCTCGGCGTCCCCACATTGCTGGTGGACGCGGACACCTACGGCGGGGTGGTCGCGCAGCACCTCGGCCTGCTCGACGAGGCGTCCGGGCTGGCGTCAGCCGCCCGGCTGGCCGACACCGGCCGCCTCGACGCTCGCACGCTGGCAACGCTCGCCCGGACCGTCACTCCACATCTTCGCGTCCTCACCGGCATCAGCCGCGCCGAGCGCTGGCCGGAGATCGGCCCGGACGCGATGACCGAGCTGCTCCGGCAGGCCAGGGCGCTGACCACGCTCACGGTCGTGGACTGCGGCTTCAGCCTCGAGCAGGACGAGGAACTGGTCTATGACACCGCGGCTCCGCGCCGCAACGGCGCCACGCTCGCGGCGCTGGAGGCCGCCGACACCGTGCTGGCGGTCGGAACCGCGGACCCGGTCGGTCTGCAGCGGCTGATCCGTGGCCTGGCGTCGCTCCGGGAGGTCGCACCGATCCTCGAGCCCCAGGTCGTCGTCAACCGGCTCCGCCGCGGACCGATCGTGGGCGATCCGGCCCGTGAGGTCACGACGGCGCTGCAGCGATTCGCCGGGGTCGACGGCGCCCGCACGCTGCCCTACGACCGTCCGGCCGTCGACCGGGCGCTTGCGGAGGGCCGCACACTGGCCGAAGTAGCCGAGAAATCGCAGCTACGCCGGGCTCTTGCCGAATTGGCACTTGCCTTTTGTTCCGGATCGGTGCAGGACAGGAGCTGATCACCTGATTGTGGGTACTGGGGAGTAACCCATGTCACGATGAGAGTGTCAGCGGTGTCACACCGGGGTGCCAGCGCGACGTCCGAGGAGGTGGGAGCGGTGCCCGATCGCCTTCACCCGATGGACGTCTCGTTCCTCTCCGCCGAGACCCCGACCACACCCATGCACGTCGGCGGCCTCGCGCTCCTCGAACCGTCCGCACAGGGCCTGGACGTCGCCGCGCTCCGGCGCCGGGTCGAGCAGCGGATCGCGCTCGTGCCGCGGTTCCGGCAGCGCGTCCGCTCGCTGCCCGCGGGTCTCGGGCAGCCGGTGTGGGTGGACGACACCCGATTTGACCTTGCCTATCACGTTCGGCGCACCGGATTACCGACCCCGGGCACCGATGCCCAGCTGCGAACGCTGGTCGGCCGGTTGATCTCCGTGCCGCTCGACCGGTCACGTCCGCTCTGGGAGCTGTACCTCGTCGAAGGGCTCGCCGACGGCCGCGTCGCGGTGATCACGAAGTCACACCCGGCGCTGGTGGACGGCGTCAGCGGCGTCGACCTGCTGCACGTCCTGCTCGACGACAGCCCCGCGACGGCTGACGGCGTGACCCCGGTGTGGCGTCCGGCGCCGGAGCCGGGGCCCGCCGAGCTCGTGCTGCACTCCGCGGTCGATTTCGTCCGCCACCCGACGCACGCGGTCAGCGCCGTCAAAACCGGGGTCCTCGGTGCGGGCCGCCTGCTGACGGCTGCCCGCCCGGCACCGGCCAGCCCGCTCAACGCCGAACCGGGCCGGCAGCGCCGCTTCGCCGACGCCAAGACCGACCTCGCGCACTACCGCACGCTGCGGTCCCGCCCGAACGTCACGGTCAACGACGTCGTGCTGGCGACGGTCGCCGGTGCCCTGCGGCAGTGGCTGCAGTACCGCGGAACACCGGTCCGTCCCGACAGTGTCCTCCGAGCCCTGGTCCCGACCAGCGTCCGCGGCGGCCCACCGGCCGCGTTCGGCGGCGAGGTCGGGGCGAGCGTCGCCACCTCACTGGTCGATCTGCCGATCGGCGAGCAGAACCCCACCGTCCGCCTGACCCAGATCGCGTACGCGATGCGGGCACACGCCGAGCCCGGTCGCCGGGTCGGCGCGGACGCTCTGGTCCGGCTCTCCGGCTTCGCACCGGCGACCCTGAACGCGATGGCGGCACGGGCGGCCTCCGGCCTGTCCCGCCGGCTGTTCAACCTGGTCGTCACGAACGCTCCCGGCCCACAGCGTCCGCTGTTCGTGGCCGGTGCCCGACTCCGCGAGATCTATCCGTTCGTGCCGCTCGCGGCCGGGCAGACGCTCGCGATCGGGGTGACGTCCTACGACGGGCAGGTCTACTACGGCCTGAACGCCGACTGGGACGCGGTGCCGGACCTCGATGTGCTCGCCGGCCTGCTGGCGGAGTCCATCGACGAGCTGACGGAGGCGAAGGTATGACGCGACGTGGCTTGGTGATCGGCGCCGGCGGAGTACTCGGGTTCGCCTGGGCCACCGGGGCGTTAGCGGCGCTGGAGCGCGCCGAGGGCTTCGACTGCCGATCGGTGGACGCGCTGGTCGGGACGTCAGCGGGATCGATACTGGCGTCGTTACTGGCCTGCGGGATGCCGGTGGAGTCGATCGTCCGGCACCACCAGGGGGCGGCCGCTCACGGCGACCCGGTGGTCGACTACGACGAGGACATCGACGGCGCCGGGCCGAGACCCCCGCTGCCCGCGTTCGCGCTGGGCTCGCCGGGGCTGCTCTGGCAGGCGGCGCGGCGTCCGCTGTCGATGTCGCCGATCGTGGCGCTGTCCGGGCTGGTGCCGCGCGGCCGCGCGGCCCACACCGGGGTCCGGCGCCTGATCGGCTCGGTGCTGCCGTGCGACGAGTGGCCGGAGCGGCCGCAGCCGTGGGTCGTGGCGATGGATTACCAGACCGGTCAGCGGGTCGTGTTCGGCCGCGACGGCGCGCCGAACGCCTCGCTCGCGGACGCGGTCAGCGCGTCCTGCGCTGTGCCCGGCTGGTTCGCCCCGATCGAGATCGGCGGCCGCCGGTACGTCGACGGCGGCACCTGCTCCACCGCGTCGGTCGACCTGCTGGCCGGCTGCGACCTCGACGAGGTCTACGTCCTGACGCCGATGGCCTCGTTCGCCTACGACGCCCCCACGACGTTCGCCGGGCGGCTGGAGCGGCGGGTCCGCCGGGTGCTCACCCGGCAGCTGCTCCGGGAGGCGGAGCAGCTGCGTGCCTCCGGCACGCGGGTCACGCTGCTCGGTCCCGGCCCGGAGGACCTGTCGGTCCTCGGTTCCAATTTGATGGACGGTCGGCGACGGTCGACCGTGCTGGAAACCTCGCTGCGGACGTCGTGGGCAGCGCTCCGTCCGGAGTCGGCGCCGCGTCGCCTGCGTGCCGTGCCGTACGACATCGCGGGGTAGAACTCTCCGAAGCACTCAGGTGCGTCGAACGGCGGCCGATCCGTGCCGTATGGCGTTGTTGCCTCATCGGGCCGTGCCGCTGCTCGTCGCCGCGCTGCTCGTCGTCGCCGGCTGTTCCGACTCGGCGGCCGACTCGATCAGCGCCCCGGACCGGGGCATGATCGGCCTGGCCATGCCGACCAAGGAATCGGAGCGGTGGGTCGGCGACGGCGAGAACATGGTGCGCCAGTTCACGCTGCTGGGCTACCGCACCGACCTGCAATACGCCGACGACGACGTCGACAAACAAATCGAGCAGATCGACGCGATGGTCGAGCGCGGTGACAAGGCGCTGGTCATCGGCGCGATCAACGGCACCGCACTCAAAGACGTGCTCGCCAAGGCCGCCGACGCCGACATTCCGGTCATCTCCTACGACCGGTTGATCCGCGACACCGAGAACATCGACTACTACGCGACGTTCGACAACTACCGCGTCGGCGTCCTCCAGGGCACGTATCTGGTCACCGCGCTCGGGCTCAAGAGCGGACGCGGGCCGTTCAACATCGAGCTGTTCGCGGGCTCGGCGGACGACAACAACGCGACGTTCTTCTTCAACGGCGCGATGAGCGTGCTGCGTCCGTACATCAGCAGCGGCCGGCTCGTCGTCCGCAGCGGGCAGACCGCGTTCGCCCAGGTCGCGACCCAGCGCTGGGACGCCGCCGTGGCGAAGCAGCGCATGACCCGGATTCTCGCCGCCTACTACGGGTCCGCCCGGCTCCAGGCGGTGCTCTCGCCGTACGACGGCATCAGCCGCGGCATCCTCGAGGCGGTGAAGGCCGCGGGTTACTCCGGCTCGAACCTTCCCGTGCTCACCGGCCAGGACGCCGAACTCGACTCGGTGAAGCTGATCGTCAACGGCCAGCAGGACCAGACCGTCTACAAGGACACCCGCGAGCTGGCGAAGGTCGCCGTCCAGATGACGAACTCGCTGCTCACCGGCGGGACCCCCGAGGTGAACGACACCAAGCAGTACAACAACGGCGTCAAGACCGTCCCGACGTTCCTCCTCCAGCCGGTGAATGTCGACAAGTCGAACTACCAACGGATTCTCGTCGACGGCGGCTACTACACCGCTGACCAACTGGCGGCCTGAAGGAGCACCTCATGAGCGCAGCCGCTCCGGAGAGCGCGCCGGCGCGCCGGTCGGTGTTCGGCCGGTTCTTCGACCTCCCGGTCCGGATCAAGCTGGGCGTCCTGGTCGGAGCGAGCCTCGTCGCGCTCGCCACGTGTCTGGTCGTCACCAGCGTGAGCAACCGGACAGCGGAGAACACCTCGACGCGGCTGCAGGACATCAACGAGGCCAGCGCGCTGGTACTGCAGCTCGATCGCCAGGCGACCGAGCTCAAGAGCAGCGCACTGCAGAGCGTCGTCCGGAGCGATCCCGCGACGCAGCAGTCGATCCTCGCCGATCAGGTCACCGCGGCGGACGATCTGCTCGCCCGGCTGGAAGGCGTCGAACTCCCGAAGTCGTTGGCGAGTGCGGTGGCGCGGATCAAGACGGCGTACACCGACTACACGGCCGTCGTGACGCGGTTCGTCAAGGGCGCGGCGGTCGACCCGGCGGGCGCCAAGACCTCCTGGGCCCAGATCGCGGTCGACAACTACCTGACCAGCGCGGTCCTGCAGAACGAGCGGACGCTGTTCGCGCGGACGATCAGCGCGGAGGAGGACGCCGCCGCGAGCAGCCGACGGCAGGCGAACTACGTGCTCTGGACGACGGCAGCGGTGACCGCGCTGCTGCTCTGCCTGCTGGCTCGGTTCGTCGTCCTGTCGATCACCAAGCCGCTGCAGAGCGTCCGGCGGGCGCTCCGGGCGATGGCGGCCGGTGACCTCACGGTGCGGGCGAAGGTCGCGTCCAACGACGAGGTCGGCCAGATGGCACGGGCGCTGGACGAAGCGCAGACCGAGGTCCGCAACGTCATCGCGTCGGTGTCCGACTCGGCGTTCCAGGTGGCCGCCGCGGCCGAGCAGATGTCGTCGACCTCCAGCACGATCGAGGCGTCGGCGCGGGACGCGTCGGGCCAGGCCCAGGGTGCCGCCGAGGCAGCGGCGCAGGTGTCGGACAACGTCCAGACCGTGGCGCGCGGCACCGAGGAGATGGGGCTGTCGATCCGAGAGATCGCCCACAACGCAACCGAGGCGGCGCGGGTGGCGAGCCAGGCCGTCGGCGTCGCGCAGACGACCACCGCGCAGATCGGCAAGCTGGGCCAGTCCTCGACCGAGATCGCGTCGGTGGTCAAGGTCATCACGAGCATCGCCGAGCAGACCAACCTGCTGGCGCTCAACGCGACGATCGAAGCGGCCCGGGCAGGCGAGTCAGGCAAGGGGTTCGCGGTCGTCGCCAACGAGGTGAAGGAACTCGCGCAGGAGACCGCGCGGGCCACCGAGGACATCGGCACCCGGGTCGGCGCGATCCAGGCCGACACCGAGGCCGCGATTCAGGCGATCGGTGAGATCAGCGCGGTGATCACGCAGATCAACGACTTCCAATCGACGATCGCCGGCGCGGTGGAGGAGCAGACCGCGACCACCAGCGAGATGAACCGGAGCGTGTCGGCGGCCGCTGACGGCGCCGGTGGCATCGCGGCGAACATCGCCGGGCTGGCGACTGCGACCCAGATCACCACCGAGGGGATCTCGCAGTCGCAGGTCGCGGTGGCCGACCTGACCCGGATGGCCCAGCAGCTGCAGGCGCTGACCACACACTTCCGAAGCTGAGCTGCCGCCGCACGCGCGATCGCCGGGCGCGTAGAGGACACTTTGTGCGGTCACGGCACCAGGCCGGACCGGAGGGAGTGGGATGCGGATCTACCTGCCGGCGACGTTGGCGATGCTCCACCAGGTCGAGGCCGACAAGGAGCTGGGGCCGGCGCCGCTCACGGCGTTCGCGGTGACCCCCGCGCTGCGGGAGTGGTACCTGGACGACGACGAAGAGGTTCTCGAATACGCGGCCTTCACGCAAGCCGCGCGGGCGGCGTTGCGTCTGCTGGACGCCGATCCGCTGGCGCCGCGGCGTCGCGTGGTGCTGTCGGCGGACGTGCCCGACCGTGAGGTGACGCTGCACCCGGACCTCGACCGTGCGGTGGTGCGGAGCACGGCGGTGATCCCGCTCGACCGGCTCGCCTCCGTCCACGTCGACGGTGCCGAGGCGGAGCCGGACGTGGCCGCGGCCGTGAAGGTGATCATGGCCGCGGACCTCGGCGACGAGGACGCCCAGTTCACGGTCGACGGCACCGATGACCACGAGCTGGAGTGGTACGCGGTACAGGAACTGCCGGCTCTGTTGGAGGCGTTCCCCGCCCGCTGAACGCTGTTCGGCGGCGAATGAAACGCGGATCGGTCCTGTTATAGCTGGACCGATCCGCTTCTCAGTTCTGGGTGGGGGTGTCCTGCCGCTGGCTCTGGGTCGGGATCAGCGCGGTCAGGTTGGTGCGGATCACGCCGTTGCTGCTGCGGGCCGGCGGCGCCGGTGGCGTGTCGGCGCTCGCCCGGGGCGCGTCCGGCGGGGTCGGGGGAGCGGGCTGGGTCGGGATCGGCACCGTCGGCCGGTCGGCCGGATCGACGTCACGGGGGACGGTGGGCAGCGGCACGGTCGCGGTCTCCGACCCCGCGCCCTCGGACGCGGGCTGGGGCGGCGGGGTGGGAGCCGGGGCCGGGCGGGGCGCGGGGATCGTGGCCGGATTGCCCGCGGTGGCCGCCGGGACGGCGTCCCCCGCAGTGCTTTTGGAAGTGCGGGCCAGCCACTCCGGGTGGGCCCGCAGGGACCGACCGGCAATATACGCGGTCAAACCACCGACCACGCCCATCACCAACAGCTGGACGCCGTGCCCCGGCGCGGCCTGGGCCAGCGCGTCGCCCTTGGCCGGGTCGTCGACCATCAGCCAGGCGAGCAGCTCGGCGAGGTCACCGATGACCACCAGCGCGAGCGGGAAGAGCCCGACGATCATCCAGTGCGACCACCAGGTGCGCTGGCGCCGCCGCGACAGCCACCACACGCCGATCACCGCACCGACCGCGGACGAGATGCCCCAGTCGATCGCGCTGACCACGAGCGGCGTCCCGCGCTCCGGGTCGTTGTCCGGCGCGAGCGAGAACAGCGCGATCAGCGCCTGCGCGGAGAGGTTCACGAGCGTTGCGGCGAACGTCGCGACGAGCCCGCCGAGCACGGCGCCACCCGCCCGGACGCCACCGAACACCCCACCGAGCAGCGCGGCGACGAACACCGCGACGACCATCGGGTACGTCGCACTGCCGAGGGACGTGGACGCCCAGCACAGCATCGAGAACACCGCACCGGCGACGCTGGCCGCGGCGACACCGGTGCCGAGGCTGCCGGGCGTGGTGCTGCCGGCCTTCTGCTGGGTGCGGCGCCACCAGGCTCCGTTCGCGCTGGCGGCCGCGCCGGCGAAAGCCGCGGCGAACGCGACGGTCGCGCCCTGGATCGCGACCCACCAACCTGCTCTCTCGCCGTTGTAGACGTCGACTGACGTAGCGGCGACGAGCTGCACGAGCGCGAGCACCGCCGAGGATGCGACGAGTAACTGGACGGTAGTTCGACCGGGTTCGGTGAGCGGGTGGGCGGGCGCGGGGCCGGACTCCACGTCGACTCCTTTCTGAGCAGGAGCGGACACGGTCTTCAGGCGCATCTTAGGTAGCACGAGCGGGCACCCGGCAGTCTGCCCCACCGAGGGTTGATCCCCAAAGCCGCTGGATACGAGCGGCACTGTGAGGAAACAGCCCGATACAGTGGAGTTTGCGCCACTGGACGAGCCGGAGGTGACCGTAGATGGACGGTGTCACCCGGGTACCCGAGCCGGTGAACGAGCCGGTCCGGACCTACGCCCCCGGAAGTGCCGAGCGTCGAAGCTTGCAGTCGGCCCTGGATCAGCTCGCTGACCAGCGCGAAGACCTCACCCAGACGATCGGCGGCGAGGCCCGCTGGGGTGGTGGCGACGAAGTGCCGGTGATTCAGCCGCACGCCCATGCCCACCTCCTCGGGACCTTGCGGCAGGCTACGCGCACGGATGTCACGGACGCGATCGCCGCTGCGGCCCAGGCGGCACCGGCCTGGCAGGCGATGTCGTACGCCGATCGGGCTGCGATTTTTCTCCGGGCGGCCGACCTCGTGGCGGGCAAATGGCGAGACGTTCTGAACGCGGCGACGATGCTCGGTCAGTCGAAGACCGTCGCCCAGGCGGAGATCGACTCCGCCTGTGAGCTGATCGACTTCCTCCGGTTCAACGTGCACTTCGGCGAGCGGATCCTGGCCGAGCAGCCGAACTCGGGCGGCGGCGCGTGGAATCGCTTCGACCATCGTCCGCTGGAAGGGTTCGTCCTCGCGATCACGCCGTTCAACTTCACCGCGATCGCGGGCAACCTGCCGACCGCACCAGCGCTGATGGGCAACACCGTCCTCTGGAAGCCGTCACCGACCCAGCAGCTCTCGGCGCACTTCTTCATGCGGGTGCTGGAGGAGGCGGGTGTGCCGCCGGGCGTGATCAACCTGGTGACCGGCGACGGCGCCGCGGTCTCCGAGGTCGCGTTGAGCGATCGGAACCTGGCCGGGATCCACTTCACCGGCTCGACCCGGACGTTCCGGTACCTCTGGGAGGGCGTGGGGCGGAACCTCGACCGCTACGCCGGGTATCCGCGGCTGGTGGGCGAGACCGGCGGCAAGGACTTCGTCGTCGCCCATCCCTCTGCCGATCCGGACGCGTTGCACACCGCGCTGGTCCGGGGTGCGTTCGAGTACCAGGGGCAGAAGTGCTCGGCGGCGTCCCGGGCCTACCTGCCGCGGTCGCTCTGGGAGGGCGGTCTCCGCGACCGGCTGGCGACGACGGTCGAGGAGCTGGAGTACGGCGACGTCCGCGACTTCCGGCACTTCGGCGGCGCGGTGATCGACCGACGCGCGTTCGATCGGCTGCGGGACGTGCTTGCGAAGCTCGAAGCCGACCCGTCGTGTTCGATCCTGGCGGGTGGCGGCACCGACGACAGCGTCGGGTGGTTCGTCCGGCCGACGGTGGTGGTCGGGACCGACCCGACCCACGAGCTGTTCCGGACCGAGTACTTCGGCCCGCTGCTCGGCGTCCACGTTTACGACGACGCCGGTTTCGACGCTGTGCTGGACCTGGCCGCTGACAGCGCGCCGTACGCGCTGACCGGCGCGGTGTTCGGGCGGGATCGCGCCGCGCTGGTCCGCGCCACCGAACGGCTGCGGTTCGCGGCCGGGAACTTCTACCTCAACGACAAGCCGACCGGAGCGGTGGTGGGCCAGCAGCCGTTCGGTGGCGCGCGGGCGTCTGGTACCAATGACAAAGCGGGGTCGATCCTGAACCTGCTGCGCTGGGTGTCCCCGCGCACGATCAAGGAGACGTTCGCCCCGCCGACCGATCATCGGTACCCGCACATGTCGGGTGGCTGACTGTCGGCAGGGATGTGGCACGAATCCGGGAGACCGGTAGTGCGGCCGGTTTGCATACTCGGTAAACGGACGCCCTGACCAGCGTCCCGTACCGAAGGGATGACCGCCGTGACCACGCCTCTTGGCAGCCGATACGAGCTGGTGGAGAAGATCTCCGGCGGCGCGACCGGGTCGGTGTGGCGCGCTCGCGTCGTCAAGACCGGCGAGGAAGTCGCCGCGAAGCAGATCCGGGCCGAGTTAGCCAGCGACGCTGACGTCGTCGACCGGTTCCTCCGCGAGCGGCGGGTCCTGACCTCGATCGACCACCCGGCCGTCGTCCGGATGCGTGACCTGGTCGTCGAGGGTGACCAGATCAGCCTGGTGATGGACCTGGTCGACGGCGCCGACCTCCGGCACACGCTCGCGATCGCCGGTGCGCTCGCGCCGACGTCCGCGGTGCTGATGGCGGCCACGATCGCGGACGCGCTGGCCGCCGCGCACGCGGCCGGGGTCGTCCATGCGGACGTGAAACCCGCGAACGTGCTGGTCCCGGCCGACGGCGGTCCGGTGCGGCTGGCCGACTTCGGCGTGTCCCGGCTGGTGCACGGCCCGGCGCGGATGAGCTACGGCACTCCGGAGTACATCGCGCCCGAGGTCGTCCAGGGACACGCCTCGATCCCGGCCAGCGACGTCTACGGGCTGGGCATCCTGCTCTACGAACTGCTCACCGGCACGACGCCGTACCGCGGCGGTTCGTCCGCCGAAGTGATGCAGCGGCACGTCAAGGCCCGCCCGATCTGGACCGACGCGGTGCCGGACGCCGTCCGTCGTGTGCTGACCTCCTGCCTGCACCGTGACCCGATGCGCCGCCCGGCCGCGGAGTCGCTCGCCGCCGACCTGCGCGCGGCGGCCCCGGTGCTCGCCGGCCTCCCCGCCGCGACACCAGCGCCAGAGGGAACACCGCACTTCCAGGTGGTGGCGGTCGTCGAGTCGGTGGACGGCGCCGTCGAGCCGGACGAGCGGGTCACCTCGGTGCTCCCCGCAACGCCGCGTCCGGGTGTGCTGGCCGCCTCCTCGTCGCCCGACGAGCTCACCGCACGCTCGGCCCGCCACCCCAGCCCTACGCTGACGATCGCCGCGCCGGTGCCGGTCGGGGTGGGCGCAGGCGCGATCGTGGCGAGCGCGGGTGGCTCCGGCCCTTCGGGTTCCCCGGGCCCCTCGGGCCACGAGAATCCGCCGGCGAACCTCGACTTCACGCCGCAGCCCACCACTCCGCAGCCCACGACTCCGCCCACCGCGATCTTCCCGGCAGCGTCCGGTCCCGGCGGGCCTGGCGGCCCGGGCGGCCCGGGCGGTCCGGGCGGTCCGGGCGGTCCGGGCGGTCCGGGCGGTCCCGGCGGGGGTGCTCCTGGCGGGGGTGCTCCTGGCGGCCCGCCGCCGTCGTTCGACGACACGCTGTCCCCGCCGCGCTGGGCGTTCCCTCCCGGCACGATCCCGCCGCGGCAGGAGAAGAAGCGCCGCTGGCCGCTGATCGTCAGCCTGATCGTCGCCTGTCTCGTCGCGGTGGTGGCGGTCGGCGCCGGTGTGGCCTGGTCCGGCGTCCTCGACTCGTCGAACAACGAGGCCGACCCCAAGCCGGTGGTGGAGTCGGCGAAGCCGACGCCGAAGCCGAGCACGACCCGCACGCCGAGCGCGACGCCCAGCCGCCCGGACGACGCGATCCCGGGCGACCCGCAGGGCACGCCGCCCACGACGCTTCCCGACCTGCCCACGCCCGGCGAGTCGATGACGCCGCCGGACGAGACGATGCCGCCGATGGTGTCGCCCGGCGCGGACGACCCGGAGATCGGCAGCCCGATCGACTGAATTCTTTCGACCGGCCCCGCGGGAGTTATCCACAACCCCGTCACTCCCGGTGTTCTGCTCGCTACCGTCGAGGTAGGAGCGGGAGCCGGGAGGTGGGGTGTCCAGCGCCGACGAGATCGACCGGGAAGTACGTGAACTGGTGCGCCGTCGCGGGGTCGACCCGATGGGGGACCCGGCCGCCGTCGGCGGGCTGATCGATGAGGTGCTGGCCGCGCAGGCCGATCGGGTGGCTGCCGGAGCCGCCGAGGCGCTGGCGGACCCGCGCGACGTCCGGCGGGTGGTGCTCGACGCGGTCGCGGGATTCGGGCCGCTGCAACGCTTCCTCGACGATCCGACGGTCGAGGAGATCTGGGTCAACGGTCCGGGCCGGGTCTTCGTGGCCCGCAGCGGACGGTCGGAGCTGACCACCACGATCCTCGCGCCGGGCCAGGTCGAGGAACTGGTCCTGCGGGCGCTGGAGCGCACCGGCCGCCGCGTCGACCTGTCCACGCCGTTCGTCGACGCGATGCTCCCGGACGGTTCGCGCCTTCACGTGGTCATCCCGGACGTGACCCGGGAGCACTGGGCGGTGAACATCCGCAAGTTCGTCGCCCGCGCGCACTCCCTGTCCGAGCTGGTACCGCTCGGAACGCTGACACCGCACTCCGCTCGGTTCCTCGAAGCCTCGGTCGTCGCCGGTCTGAACGTGATCGTCAGCGGCGGCACCCAGTCCGGCAAGACCACGCTGCTGAACTGCCTCGCGGGCGCGATCCCGACCACCGAGCGGGTGATCAGCTGCGAGGAAGTGTTCGAACTCCAGCTGCGCCACCACCCCGACTGGGTCCCGCTGCAGACCCGCCAGCCGAACCTGGAGGGCACCGGCGAGATCCCGCTGCGCCGCCTGGTCACCGAGGCGCTGCGGATGCGTCCGGACCGCCTGATCGTCGGCGAGGTCCGCCAGGCCGAAGCCCTCGACCTGCTGATCGCGCTCAACGCCGGCCTGCCCGGACTGTGCTCGGTCCACGCGAACTCGGCTCGGCAGGCGGTGACGAAGCTGTGCACGCTGCCGCTGCTGGCCGGTACGAACGTGCACCCCTCGTTCGTCGTCCCGACTGTGGCGACCTGCGTCGACCTCGTCGTCCACCTGGAGCTCACCGCGGCGGGGCACCGCCGCGTACGGGAAGTGGTCGCGGTCGGCGGACACGGCAGCGTCGAAACCGCAGCGATCTTCGCGACGTCCGGCGGAGAGTTGGTCCGCGCCGACGGTTTCCCGCCGCACGGCGACCGGTACAGCCGCGTCGGCGTCGACCTGCCCGCCCTGATGGCGGTCTGACATGGGTGCGGTCCTGGGGTTCGCGTTCGGCTGCGGCTTACTACTTCTGCTTCGCGGACGCTCTGCGCGCGGGCATCGTCGCTGGTCTTACCGTCCGCCCGGCCGGGTGGCGCTGCTGAACGCCGCCGGACTACCTGGCGTCCGCCCGGCGCAGTTGCTCGGCGCGCAGGTGGGTGCGGCGCTGGTGGCGCTGGGCGTGACGTACACGGTCGTCGGCAGCAGCTCGGTGGGGGTGTGTTTTGCCGTGTTCGGGTTCCTGGCGCCGAGTGCGCTGGTGCGGCGTCTGCGGACGACGCGCGCCCGCGAGCTCCGGGACGCGTGGCCCGACGTCGTCGACAACCTGGCCTCCGCGATCCGGGCCGGGATGTCGTTGCCGGAGGCCGTCGGTGCGATCGCCGAGCGCGGCCCGGCGCCGCTGCGGCCGGCGTTCGCCCGGTTCGCGGCCGACTACCGGGCGACCGGGAACTTCCTGGTCTGCCTCGACCGCCTGAAGTCGGAGCTGTCCGACCCGGTGGCCGACCGGATCTGCGAGGCGCTCCGGGTCGCCCGTGAGGTCGGGGGCACCGACCTGGGGCACCTGCTCCGGGCGCTGTCCGGTTTCCTGCGGGAGGACGCGCGGATCCGGGCCGAGTTGGAGGCGCGGCAGGGCTGGACGGTCAACGCGGCGCGGCTCGCGGTGGCCGCTCCCTGGCTGGTGCTGCTCCTGCTGGCGATGCAGTCCACGTCGTTGCGGGTGTTCGACACGTTCTCCGGGCGGCTGCTGCTGGCGCTCGGAGGCGCGACGACGCTGGTCGCCTATCGGCTGATGCTCCGGATCGGGCGGTTGCCGACCGAGCGGCGGGTGCTGACGTGAGCGGCGTCGGCGGGCTGCTCGGGCTGGTGTTCGCGCTCGGACTGGCGCTGGTGACGTGGGGCGGGCCGCCGGCACGGCGTCCGCGGCTGGACGACCGGCTGGCGCCCTACCTCGGCCGCGCCG
This sequence comes from Cryptosporangium aurantiacum, assembly GCF_900143005.1. Lineage (NCBI taxonomy): Bacteria > Bacillati > Actinomycetota > Actinomycetes > Cryptosporangiales > Cryptosporangiaceae > Cryptosporangium > Cryptosporangium aurantiacum. The sequence goes on along the minus strand of NZ_FRCS01000028.1, from coordinate 19,009 downwards.
AAGTGAGTCGAGCCGTGGTGACGAGCGCGGCGTCGCCGGCAGGTCGCCGGGACCCGGCCGGGCCGGGTGGCCGCTCGGATCCGGGCGGCTCGGCGGCGGGTCGGTCGGCGGTCGGCCGCCGCGATGCGGGCTGGTCGGCGGCTAACCGGCGGGATGCGGGCTGGGCGGCGGCGGGGCGGGCGGTGGTGGAGGTGCTTGCGGAGCGGCTGGACCGGGTGCTCGGCGGTGGCGCGTCGCTCCAGCGGCGGCTGGTGGCGGCGGGCCTGGACGACTCGGTGCCCGCGTTCCGCGCCGATCAGGTGCGCTGGGCGGGCGTCGGTTCGGTCGTCGGTGCCGCGCTGGGCGGAGCGTTCGGCGGGCTGCCGGGCGCCCTGGTGCTCGCGCTGGTCGGCGCGCTGGCAGGCGTCCTCGGCCGGGACCGGTGGCTCGCGGTACGGATCCGCCGCCGAACCGAAGCGCTGCGGGCCGAGCTGCCGGTGATCGCCGAGCTGCTCGCGCTGGCGGTCACCGCGGGCGAGGCGCCGGCCGCGGCGCTGCGTCGGGTCGCCCAGGTCAGCGGCGGGGAGCTGGGCCGCGAGCTGACCCGCGTGCTCGACGAGAGCCGGTCGGGCGTCGGCCTGGTCACCGCGCTCGACGGGTTGGCCGCTCGCTCCGCCTGGGAGCCGCTGGTCCGGTTCGTGGACGGCCTGGTGGTCGCGCTCGACCGCGGCACCCCGCTCGCCGAGGTGCTCCGGGCCCAGGCAGCGGACGCCCGGGAGGCCGGCAAGCGGTCCCTGCTGGAGTCCGGCGGCCGCCGGGAGATCGCGATGATGGTGCCGGTGGTGTTCGGCGTCCTCCCGGTCACCGTGCTGTTCGCGCTCTACCCGGGCCTGGTGGCGATCAGCCTGCTGAGCAGGTGATCGACGGCGGCAGCTACGGTGCAGGTGTGGGTGGGGAGAAGAGCCTCTGGCCGGTTCTCGCCGCTGTCTCGGCGGGGGGAGTCCTCGGCGCGCTCGCCCGGTACGGGCTGGCCACCGCCTGGCCGCACCGCTCGGACGAGTTCGCGTGGGCCACGCTGATCACGAACGTCTCGGGGTGCCTGCTGATCGGCGTCCTGATGGTGCTGGTCACCGAGGTGTACCCGAATCAGCGGCTGCTGCGTCCGTTCCTTGGCGTCGGAGTGCTCGGCGGATTCACCACGTTCTCCACCTACGTCGTCGACGTCGGGCACGCGGCTACCGCTGGTGCGGTCGGCACCGCGTTCGCGTACTTCCTCGCGACCGTGGTCGGTGCGCTGGTCGCGGTGTGGATCGGGGTGACGGCCACCTCGCGGGTCGTCGCCCTCCGGCGCACCGCGCGCCCGTGACGGTTCTCCTGGTCGCGCTCGGCGCCGCCGTCGGCGCGCCGCTGCGTTACCTCACCGACCGGGCCGTGCAGGCCCGTCACGACTCCGAGTTCCCGTGGGGCACGTTCATCGTCAACATGGTCGGGTCGGCGCTGCTGGGTTTCCTCGCGGGCCTGCCGGCGTCCACGGCGGTGACCGCCCTGCTCGGTACCGGGTTCTGCGGAGCCCTGACGACGTATTCGACGTTCAGCTACGAGACCTGGCGGCTGGCGGACCGCGGCTCCCACTTCCTGGCGCTGGCCAACGTGCTGGCGAGCCTGCTGGCCGGACTCGGCGCCGGTGCGATCGGCCTGATGCTGGCTCTCGCCGTTCGTTAGCTCTAGCCGTTTTGCGGTGTATCCGTCTTGTGCCTGATTGGCGGCACGGGGTGGAGCCCGTCGTGTGAGCAGCCGCCGCCAGGTTTCGGCGCGGGCTGTCCGGGCAGGAGACCAGGGACGACGAGAAGGAGGCCGGTTTCATGGTCGACGTCCGGAAGGAAGAGCACGGGTTCGCCGAGGCCGAGCCCGGCTTCGAGGCGGAGCGTGCCGAGCGGGCGCGCCTGGTCGACGCGTTTCTCGCCGCGATGGGCGAGGCGGGAAGCCCGGGGACGTCCCGCAAGCTCGGGTCGTTCATGCGCCAGCTCACCGGTCAGCAGGAAGACCGCTACTGGGCTACCCAGGTGGAAGGTGACGAGGACGGCGTCCTGGTGTTCGCGGACGGGCGCCACGGATGGGAGCGCAGCTTCCGCCACTCCGACCGCCCGATGAGCCCGGACGACGAGATCCCGCCGGACCGGCTCGCCGACGCCCTGCGCGCGATCCTGGACGAGAACGGCGTCGCGCGGCCGTCGGAACTGCAGTAGCCAACGCGCCACCGCCCGCCCGGTTACGTACCGGGCGGGTGTTCGTGTGGCCGGATGTCACGTTGGGCGAACCTGCGGTTATCCACAGTTTTGCCGGATGTGCCCGCCGGGGCCGGGGGCGTCTCTACGCTCGTTGTGGGGCCTGGGATTCCATGTCGAGCGCACGGAGGGGCGTCCCATGGTGCCGATTTGCTTCTTGCTCAGCCGGGTGGCGCGGCCTCGCGGTGACGCCGGTGACGTTCCCGGCTGGGTGATGGTGACGGTCATGACGGCGGGCCTGGTCGCGGCGGTGTTCGCGGTGTTCCGGGACGCGATCGTGGTGGCCGTCCAGAGCGCGCTGGAACAGGTGGTCTCCGACACCGGGCGGTGAGCGGTGCGGCCGCCCGTTGGTGAGCGTGGCTCCGCCGCCGTGGAGTTCGCTCTGGTCAGCGTCGTCCTGCTGATGCTGTTGCTCGGCGTGCTGCAGGTAGCGGTCTACCTCTACGTGCGCAACGTCGTCGCGGCGAGCGCGGCGGAGGGCGCGCGATTCGCCGCGAACGCCGACGTCGGCTCCGACCAGGGCGCCGCGCGGGCAGAGCTCACGCTGCGCCGAGGCGCGGGCCGGGACGTCGCGTCCCGGGTCACCTGCGTGGGACGGGAGGAGATCGGCGAGGGCGGCCTGCGGCTCGCCGGCGTGGAGTGCGTCGGCGCGCTGCCGGTGTTCTTCGCCCCGATCGGCGACGCGCTGCCGCTCCACGTCACCGCCCGTGCGGTCGAGGAAGGCGCCCCGCCATGACGCCGTCGCACTCCCGCCGGGCGCGCGCTCCGGCCGGGTCGCGCCGGCGGCCGGTGGGGGAGAGCGGCGCGGCGATCGTCGAGTTCGTGTTCGCCGGGGTGCTGCTCCTGGCCCCGCTGCTCTACGTGGTGCTCGCGCTGTCCGAGGCCCAGCGCCACGCGTTCGCGGTGACCCAGGCCGCCCGCGAGGCCGGCCGCGCCTACGCGACGGCCGACGACCCCTCCACCGCATCCGCCCGCGCGACCTACGCGGTGCGGCTCGCGCTCGCCGACCAGGGCCTCTCCGGCGACGCCGAACTGCACTGGGGCCCGATCGGCGCGAGCTGCGAGGGACCGCTGGTTGCCGACGGCCTCACCGTCGACTCGACTGTTAGCCCGGTGAGCGAGGCGCCGCCGCTCACCGCAGGCTCCCGGTACGAGCTGTGCGTCCGAACGACCTATCGGTTGCCGGGCGTGCCCACGCTGCTGGACGCGGGCCGCAACACCGTCGAGGCGCGCTACGTCGTGCGGCTGGACGACCTGCGAGGCGAGCGATGAAGCCAGCGATGAGGCGGGCGGCGTCCGCACGGCGCGATGCGGGCAGCACGCTGCCGCTGATCCTGCTGTGTGTCGCGATCGCGCTCCTGCTGATCGCCGGCGCGACGACCGCCTCCAGCGCGTTCCTCGCCCAGCGCGATCTCCAGGCCTGGTGCGACAGTGCCGCGCTCGCGGTGGCCGGTGGCGCAGCCGACGCCGGGGCGTACACGACGGGCCCGGTTCCGTCCGATCAGGCGCCGCTCCACTACGACGATGCGGCCGCTGAGCTGCAGGTCTACCTCGCGGGTATACAGAACGAGGGGGTTTTCGTGGAGCTGGGCGTACAAAATGATCAGATCACGCTGGTCTGTACGCGTACGGTCGTCCTCCCGTTCGGACGACTGTTCGGTATACCGGACGGCTTGGAGCGGGTTGCGGTGAGCTCATCGCGGGTACGCTGGAGGGCCTGATCGGACCGTGACCGGCTCTTCTCGACGCTTCCCCGCGCTTGCTCCCGGGGATGGCCCGCGCCCCCGATGACCTGCGAACTGTCCGACTTGTGATGGGTTCCACTTTGGAAGGCGTGGCGTATGGCGCGACCGCCCGAATCGTGTCACCGTGGCTAGCATGGCGGAGAAAGGTCTCAATGCGACAGCGGCGGCCCTGCTCGGGCTGCTCCACGAGGGTCCGATGACAGGTGGCCAGCTCATGGCCACTGCGGAGAACAGATTGGGTCCGTTCTGGACCACTACTCGGAGCCAGGTATACCGCGAGTTGCCGGTTCTGGCCGAGAGAGGGTTCGTTCGGCTCGGAAGACCCGGCCCCCGCTCCTCTCAGCCCTATGCGATCACCGCGTCCGGTAAGCGCGTGTTCGCGAAGTGGCTGAGCGAGGACGCGGGGCGTGACCAGCTACGTAACCCGCTCATGCTGCGGGCGGCGTTCGGGTCGCTGCACAAGCCGCAACAGCTCCAGGAGCTGTACACGGAGCGCCGGGAAGAGCACACCAACCGGTTGGCGGAGCTTCGGGAGGAGCTCAAGGAGGTCAAGAAGCGGGACGACGCATTCCAGGTGGCGACGCTGGAGTTCGCGATCCAGTACCAGCGGTCGATCCTGAAGTGGCTCGACAGCGCACCCGGTTTGAGCTGATCCCACGGTGGCCGGTCGTTCCCGGCCGCGCGCGGCTGCCGGGGGTGGGAGCCGCGCACGGCCGGGAACGAGGTCGCCGCATGCGGCTGACTGGGCCGATTGGGGTGGGAGCCGCGCACGGCCGGGAACGAGGTCGCCGCATGCCGCGGTAACGAGCGGCTGAGCACGCGGCGGTGAAGCGGGCAGGGCACCTGACCGCGTAGGCTGGGTTGCTGTGGCTGCCGTCGACCTACACGAAGAGCTCAAGGCTCTCGACACGACCCTGACATCGGTCGAGAGCGTGCTCGACCTCGACAAGCTCCGGCGTGAACTCGCCGAGCTGAATGAGGCGGCCGCTGCGCCTGACCTCTGGGACGACCAGGAGCGGGCGCAGCAGGTGACCTCGCGCCTCTCGTTCGTCCAGGGCGAGCTGAACAAGGTCGGTGGCCTGCGTCAACGCCTCGACGACGCCCAGCTGCTGCTGGAGATGGCCGAGGCCGAGGACGACCAGGGCTCGGTCCAGGAGGTCGCCACCGAGCTGACCTCGCTCCGGACCACGATCGAGGAGCTCGAGGTCCGCACGCTCCTCTCCGGCGACTATGACCCACGCGAGGCGCTGATCACGATCCGCGCCGAGGCCGGCGGCGTCGACGCGGCCGACTTCGCCGAGATGCTGCTGCGGATGTACCTCCGCTGGGCGGAGCGCCACCACTACAGCACCGAGGTCTACGACACGTCGTACGCCGAAGAGGCCGGGATCAAGTCCGCGACGTTCACGGTCAGAGCGCCGTACGCCTACGGCACGCTCTCGGTCGAACAGGGCACGCACCGTCTCGTCCGGATCAGCCCTTACGACAACCAGGGCCGGCGCCAGACGTCGTTCGCCGGCGTGGAGGTGCTGCCGGTCGTCGAGCAGAACGACCACGTCGACATCCCGGAGAACGACATCCGGATCGACGTCTTCCGCTCCTCCGGCCCGGGTGGCCAGAGCGTCAACACGACCGACTCGGCGGTGCGGATCACCCACCTGCCGACCGGGATCGTGGTGTCCTGCCAGAACGAGAAGTCCCAGATCCAGAACCGGGCGGCCGCGATGCGGGTGCTCCAGGCCCGGCTGCTCGAGCGGCGACGCGTGGAGCAGAAGGCCGAGATGGACGCGTTGCGCGGCGACGGCGGCAATTCCTGGGGTAACCAGATGCGCTCGTACGTCGTGCACCCGTACCAGATGGTCAAAGACCTCCGGACCGACCACGAGGTTGGTAACCCTCAGGCGGTGTTCGACGGCGACATCGACGGGTTCATCGAGGCGGGCATCCGCTGGCGCAAGCAGCAGGAGGCCGGCGTCTCCTGACCTGGACGCCGTCCCCCGGCTGCGGGCCGCTCTCCACCCCGGAGGGCGGCCCGCGGCCTTTCGTGCCGGGGGTAGGACATCCACCGATCGGCCAGGGGGCCTCAACCTTTCCGCATCTCCGTGCAGGTTGGGCGCGGCCCCCGGACCGGCCCGCCAAGCCGGGCCGCGGACGCGCTCCGTGACCACCGAATGGGGCCTTGACCTGCAGTAAACGGCCGAAACCGGAGGCTGCTGGAGTGACGTGAGGAGACCAGGGTTGCTAACGAGGACCTAATGGTTGTCGTACTCACCTTAACCATGCTCACGTCGCGCCTCTTAAATCTCGCTCACAACATTCGCACAGCTATGGCGTGACATCGCATTGTTAACGTATGGTCTGGCACCAGCAGCGAATGCCTGTTCCTCCCGGCTAGTGGTCGGCGAGTCGGATCGGGAATCGCGGCTACTAGGGGGCACGACGTAATGGGTCCGCCATGTGCGGACGCCGTCGGCGGCGTGTCCTTTGTCGTTCCCAGATGTTCTTTTGATGTCCACCGAGGGAATGGAAGTGCTTGAGATGGCCCGAGGCTTACGCGGTGCGCTTCGCCGTGGCCTTGCCGCGACGATGGTGACCGGTCTGGTGACCATGGGTGCGGTGGCGCTGACCGCCGCCCCGGCGAACGCACACGAGAACTACGTCAAGGGCACCGCCGAGTGTGTCGACGGCCGGTACGTCGTCGAGTGGACGGTGCAGAACCTTGACGAGGAGCACGACGAGAAGCTGACTGTCTCGTTCGAGCCCACCGGCAGCGAGACCGAAATCGCTGACGAGATCAAGGCCGGCGAGTCGATCAAGGGCACTCAGAAGCTGCCCAAGGGCAGCCGCGGCATCAAGGACAAGGACGGCCGCGACGTCGCGAAGATCTACGTCAAGGGCGTCTTCCTCGACAAGGACGGCAAGCCGGCCTTCAAGGAGGACGGCAAGACGCCGCTCGTGCACGAGGAGTGGGTCGACGTCCCGCTGCCCGGCACCTGTGGTGACGTGAAGCCGTCCGAGACGCCCGCCCCGGACAAGCCGTCCGCCTCGATCGTCCTGAGCTGCGAAGCCTTCTCGATCGAGCTGGTCAACCCGACCGACAAGACGGTCAAGTTCCGGGTCTTCATCAAGCTCGACGACGACAAGCCGCTGACCGAGGAGTTCCGGGTCGACGCCGGCGAGAAGCTGACGCTGCCCGCGGACCTCGACAAGGAGGACGCCGGCTCGGTCGGCAAGGTCTCCGAGGAAGGCGAGCTCGAGTTCTCCAAGATCAAGGTTGCTGTCGCGGTTCGCGACCAGAAGCTGGCTGAGAAGAGCCTCGACCTCGCCACCTGCGAGGACGGCGCTGAGCCGACTGCCTCGCCGAGCGTGAGCGCCAGCGTTGCCCCGGGTGGTGACGCTTCCCCGAGCGTCTCGCCGGCCGCGGACAGCGAGGACAGCCTGCCGGTGACCGGTGCCAGCCTCGGTGGCCTCATCGCCGCCGCTGCCCTGGTGCTCGGCCTCGGTGTCGCCATGGTGGTCGTCACCCGGCGTCGTAAGCGGGCCTGACCGAACGGCCCGGAGTTCCTCAGCCGGGCAGCTGATCAGGCGCAAGCCTGATCGTGAATAGCACGACCGATAGCGCGAGAAATAGTTGGCCCGGCCGCCCTGATGCGGCCGGGCCAACTGCTTGTCCGACGCGATTCCTGGACGCCACTGACGCGGCACCGAGCGGCGAACCTATCGCTATCACTAGCCGATTCTTATCGCCACATTAAGAATTCTCGACACGCCGAACTGCCGGGAAGCGTTATTCCGAGGTCGACACGGCGGGGCGAAGCGGACACCCGCACACGACGGGGTTGCGCCGTCGATGACAGGACAGTGGCAATGTCCGGAGTGTGAGACGGCCGGGTCGCCGCGCAGAGTGACGGCGCGCATTCATCCGGACAGCCGAACGCCCCCGTCCCGCCACACCTGTCCCACACCGGATGCCCCGTCACGGTGGCGCGTCCGGACACGAGATTGTGAGGTCTGCGGACGCCGCTCGGCGGCGCCACCTGCGGATCCGGCCGCAGGAGGACCTGGCCTGCTGCCCGACTCTGAACAAGACCGTAGGAGAGCTGTGTAGCCCAGCCTGCCCGCCAGGTGGGTGTGGCTAGACTCGGCCCCCGTGATCACCCTCGACCGCGTGACCAAGACGTACCCGAAGTCGCGTCGCCCTGCCCTCGACGACGTGAACGTCAACGTCGAGAAGGGCGAGTTCGTCTTCTTCATCGGGCCGTCGGGTTCGGGGAAGTCCACGTTCATCCGGTTGCTCCTCAAAGAGGAGACGCCGACCAACGGCAAGGTGCTGGTTGCCGGCCGGGACGTCGCCACGATCCGCCCGTGGAAGGTGCCGCAGCTCCGGCGCAGCGTCGGCTGCGTCTTCCAGGACTTCCGGCTGCTCCCGAACAAGACCGCCGCGGAGAACGTCGCGTTCGCCCTCGAGGTCATCGGGAAGACCCGCTCGGTGATCCGCCGGGTCGTGCCCGAGGTGCTGAGCCTCGTCGGCCTGGAGGGCAAGGAAAACCGCTACCCGCACGAGCTCTCCGGTGGTGAGCAGCAGCGAGTCGCGGTCGCGCGGGCGTTCGTCAACCGGCCGCTGGTCCTGCTGGCCGACGAGCCGACCGGAAACCTCGACCCGGACACCTCGATCGAGATCATGCGTCTGCTGGACCGGATCAACCGCACCGGCACCACCGTCGTCATGGCCACGCACGACTCGAACATCGTCAACCAGATGCGCCGACGCGTGGTCGAGCTCGACCGCGGCCGAGTCATCCGTGACCAGGCGCGCGGTGTGTACGGATGAGCGCGGCCGCTACCTACCGCTGAAGCCCCCGACTCCTACCGGCAGCGGTCGTCGCGTCCCGCTGCGGTCTCCATCCTCCTGAGGAATCCATGCGTGCCAAGTTCGTCCTGACCGAAGCTGCGACTGGCCTGTGGCGCAACGTCACGATGACGGTCGCCCTGATCCTCACCACGGCGATCTCGCTGGCGCTGCTCGGCGCGGGTGGATTGTTGTACACGGAGGTCAACAAGACGAAGGACCTGCTCTACGCGCAGGTCGAGGTCTCGATCTTCCTCGAGACCGCGGTCACGACCGAACAGAAGGACGCACTCCAGCAGAAGCTGGAGGACGACCCGGAGATCCAATCGGTCACGTACGAGAGCAAGGAAGAGGCCTACGAGCGGTTCAAGGAGCTGTTCGCGGACTCGCCCGACCTGGTGGAGAACACCAAGCCGGAGTCGCTGCCGGAGTCGTTCCGGATCAAGCTGACGGACCCGTCCAACGCGGGCGCGATCGACACTGCCTATAAGGACGAGCCCGGCGTGGACGTCGTCTCCACCCAGCAGGAACTCGTCGGCAGGCTCTTCGACGCGATCGACGCGGTCAAGAACCTCTCGCTGGTCGTCTCGCTCGTCTCGGGTGTCGCCGCGGTGCTGCTGATCGGTAACACGATCCAGGTCGCGGCCTACAGCCGGCGGCGTGAGGTCAGCATCATGAAGCTCGTCGGTGCCTCGAACTGGTACGTCCGCCTGCCGTTCGTCCTGGAGGCCGCGGTGGCCGGCCTAATCGGTGCGATTCTGGCCTCGATCGGTCTGGCGATCGCGAAGCTGATCGTGATCGACGACGCGCTGGAGGCGCTCGGTCAGAACAGCGTCGTCCCGACGATCGGGTGGAGCGAGATCGCGGTGACCGCGCCGCTGCTGGCCCTGGTCGCGGTGCTCACCGCGGGCATCACCGGTTGGACGACGCTCCGGTTCTACGTGAAGGTGTGACGCGCCGGTAGAGCAGTGACTTTTGTGAACTAAACGGACGAGCCGTACCGTATGCCCGGTCGTCAGCAGTGGCGCGCGGGGGGTTCGGATGCCGGTGAGGCGTGGCCGTTTGTATGCGGTGAGCATGGTGCTCGCGGTGGGAGCAGCGCTCCTCGTCCACCTACCGGTTGTACAGGCGCGGAACGGGCCGTCACCGGCCGATCAGGCCGAAGCCCGACGCGAGCTGCACCGGGCCGCGGCGATCATGGAGACCGCGACCGCTAGGGCGCGGTCGGCGACGACGGCGTTTCTGGACGCCTCCCAGCGTCTTCCCGGAGCGCAGGTCCGGGTGGCGTCCGCGCAGGGGCGGGTCGCCGCGTCGCAAGTGCGTGCGGCGGCGGCCGAGCGCCGGTCGGCGCGGGCCGCCCACGCGCTGCGAATCGCCCAGCAGCGCTTCGACGCCGCACAGGCCGCTGTGGAGGAAGCACGTGACGACCTCGGTACGTACGTCCGCTCGACGTATGAGGGGCGGTCCTACATGGTGCTGTCCGCGCTCGGAGCGGTCGGCGGCCCGGACGAGCTGCTCGATCGGCTGAACTACACGACTCGGCTGGTCGGTGGTCAGCAGCGCGCCGTCGATCTCGTCGAACGGCGTCGGCAGGACGTGGCCGAGCAGCGGGCGAACGTCGCCGAGCAGAAGCGTCAGGCCGACGTCGCCAGGACACAGGCCCGCCGGGCACTCGCCGCCGCGCGCGCCGAGCAGAGCGCCGCGCACGCGGCGCAGGCCGAGATGGTCGGCCTGGTGGCGCAGCGGCGGAACGCCGTCCGGGTGGCCGGGCAGGAGCAGCGGGCGAGCGAGGCGCGATACGCCGAGGCGCAAGCCGAGTCGTACCGGATCGGCCAGGCGCTGCGCGCCACGGCCCGGCGGGAGCGGGGAGGGCCGACGCGGACGCGCAGCCACCGTCCCCGGATGAGCCGCCCCGGTCAGCTGTGGATGCCGGTCTCGGGTTGGAAGTCCAGTGACTTCGGCTGGCGGTACGACCCGTACTACCACCGCTCGCAGCTGCACGCCGGAACCGACTTCGCGGCACCGGCGGGCGCCGCGATCCGGGCCGCGGGTTCCGGGGTCGTCGCGCGGGCCGGCTGGAACGGCGGCTACGGCAACTACACCTGCATCTACCACGGCGACCTGTCCAACGGCGCCGGCCTGTCCACGTGCTACGCCCACCAGTCGAAGATCCTCGTGTGGACCGGGCAGCGGGTTAGCCGCGGCGAGGTGATCGGCCGGGTCGGGACGACCGGCGCGTCGACCGGCAACCACCTGCACTTCGAGGTGCGGCTGGACGGCAACCCGGTCAACCCCCTCGGTTATCTCTGACGCGTAATCGAGTTCTCGTCCGCCGTAGGATTGATCTCCGGGCCGCACTCGGTCGGCCCGTGATCGTTTCGAATGGCAGGAGGGTCGATGCCGCGGGAGACCGGACGCAAGGTCATCGCGTCCAACCGCAAGGCTCGGCACGACTACACCGTGCTCGACACCTGGGAAGCCGGCATCGTGCTGACCGGCACCGAGGTGAAGTCGCTGCGCGCCGGCCGTGCCTCACTCGTCGACGGGTTCGGGCTGGTCGACGACGGTGAGGTCTACCTGCACGGTGTCCACATCCCGGAGTATGTGGCCGGTACCTGGACCAACCACGCGCCGCGCCGAGTCCGGAAGCTGCTGCTGCACCGGGCGGAGATCGAGAAGCTGATCGGCAAGATCAAGGAGGGCGGGCTGACGCTCGTCCCGCTGTCGCTCTACTTCTCCGACGGTCGGGCCAAGGTCGAGCTGGCGCTCGCGCGCGGTAAGAAGGCGTGGGACAAACGGCAGGACATGGCCAAGCGGGACGCCAACCGGGAGATCGCCCGTGCCTATGGGCGCAACCTGAAGGGCCGACGCTAGACTGGATGGAAGGAACACCGACCAGGGGGTGATTGGTCTCGACACCGGACGTTGAGACAGGAGAAGCGGGCCGAGGAAGGCAACGATGAGCTCGTAAACCATGCGTTGCAACCAATTAAGCGCCGATGTTAATCAGCGCGAGCTCGCTCTTGCTGCCTAAGTAAGAGCGACTCTGTCAGACCGGGAGTGCCTTCGGCCCGGACCCTGGCATCAGCTAGAGGGCTTACTTGCTGGCCCGGCTATCGGGGCCAGCTAGGACATCTCACAGTGGCTGGGCTCGTCGCACCGGCTTGTTCGCGTGACCGGTGGGGCCGAGTAGAGACATAGCGAACTGCGCCCGGAGAAGACCTGTTGAGGCGACGGTGGACGCGGGTTCGATTCCCGCCACCTCCACGCCACGAAGCCCCGGCCCTCGCGGCCGGGGCTTCTGCGTGTCATCGAGTTTCATAGCGGACGGCCTACTGCACCACTACAGTTGTACCAAGCAAGCTTTTGCCCGAGGAGACGCATTCCGCCATGGCTGACTCCAGCGCTGTCGTTGCGACGGCGCCGCCGTCCACCGCCCCCACGTCGTGTCATCCCGACGAGACGGTCACCGAGCTGGGACGCCAGCTCGCCCGCTTCGGCCGGGCGATGGTGCGGCACAAAGCCCAGCAGACGCTCAGCGTCGGTGAAGCGGCCACCGCCGCGTACGGGCTCCTCTTCCAGCTCGCCGAGCGTCCCCAGCGGGCCGGTGCGCTCGCCGAGGCCGTGCACGCCGACCCGTCGACGGTCAGCAGGCAGGTCGCTCAGCTCGTCGACCGGGGCCTGGTCGAGCGTCAACCCGACCCGGCGGACGGGCGGGCCTGCGTGCTGGTGCCCACGTCCGCCGGACGCGAGGCGATCGACGTGCTGCGGCGGCGCCGGGACGAGCATCTCGCCACGGTCCTCTGCGACTGGCCCGCCGACGACGTCCGTCAGCTTGTCGGACTACTCAGCCGGTTCATCACCGACTTCGAGAGCAAGCGTCCACCCGCCCCGGTGGATCCGGCGTAGTTCCTGTCGGTGGGGGCGTCTACAACTGTGGCGAGTAGGGCGGAGTAGCCACGGAGGTGGTCGTGCGTGTCCGGAGTGCTCGGCGGCGTTCGTTGCACGTTCGGGTCGACGGTGGTGACGGCGCGGTGTGCGGGTGGTGCCTGCGGCCATGGCCCTGCTCTCGGGCGTCCGAAAAGAAGACGTGTTTGCCGACGGCTGAGGGCCAGTTGCACTCAGAGTGCATACAGAACGCACTCGATGCGAGACACTGGGCGGACCTCTCGCTGTAGCTCAGTGGACAGAGCCCTTGGAGTACCTCGAAGGAGACGCCGGTTCGACTCCGGCCAGCGAGTCCAAATGAGGCTTACGGCAGCTCGAACGTGATGTTGATGCCGTCCAAGGCGTGCTCGCAGGCGCACTCCCGCTCGGTGGGGAGCGCGGCGGCGGTGCGCAGGATCAACGTGCGCATCCGATCGGTGTTCTCGGCGAAGACGCGGAACACCTCCTCCTGCGTGACCTCCTCGCCGGCGTCGACCCCGGCGTCCAGATCGGTGACCAGGGCCACCGCCGTGTAGCAGACGGCCAGTTCGCGAGCGAGCACTGCCTCGGGGTGGCCGGTCATGTTCACCACCGACCAGCCCTGCGCGGTGAACCAGCGCGACTCGGCGCGGGTGGAGAACCGCGGCCCTTCGACGACGACCATCGTCCCGCCGTCGACCGGCGCGACGTCGGTCGCCGCGGCGGTCTTCAGCACGGCCGCACGCCCGGTCGGGCAGTACGGGTCAGCGAACGAGACGTGCACCGCGCCGACGTCGTGGAACGTCTGCGGGCGGCCGGACGTACGGTCGACCAGCTGGTCGGGAACCACGAACGTGCCGGGGCCGAGTTCCGGTCGCAGCCCACCGACGGCGCACGGCGCGAGGATCTGGCGGACGCCCAGCGACCGCAGGGCCCAGATGTTGGCCCGGTAGGGGATCTTGTGCGGCGGGAAGCGGTGGTCACGCCCGTGGCGGGGAAGGAACGCGACCGCACGGCCCTCGACGGTGCCGATCGTGATCGGGTCGCTGGGTGCGCCGTAGGGCGTCTGCACGCTCACTTCATCGACGTCGTCCAGCAGCGCGTAGAGGCCGGAGCCTCCGATCACGGCGACGTCCGGCCGCACGGTGGTCATGAAGCGTCCTCCGTAGTGAGCATCCAGCGCCGGTACGCACCGGCATGTGGCTGACCTTACGGGGGGCGGATGTGTAGCCCAGTGGCCGCGGGGTACCTAACCATCAGTCATCGGAAGGGAGTCCGAGATGAGCTTCGACGACAAGGCCGAGAACAAGGCCCAGGAGTTGAAGGGCACTGCGAAGGAACGCTGGGGCGGAGCCACGGGCGACGAGAGTCTGCAGGCAGAAGGTGCTGCGGACCGGTCGGAGTCGAAGGTGAAGCAGGCCGGCGAGCACCTGAAGGACGCCGCGAAGAGCGTGAAGGACGTGTTCAAGAAGTAAGTCACATAGCGTCGCCGGCCCTCCCAACGGAGGGTCGGCGTTTTTCTTGCCCGCAGGCTGGCTAGCCAGAGATCGACGATTGACCGGACAGGGGCTAGCACTGGTCACGTGTGTGACGAGATGCTCGCGCGCGGGCGCGCGAAGTGACATGCTCCGTCGGGCGCTCCAGGGCGACTAGCGCGAACGATGGCGGGGGTGGTTCGGCATGATCACCGGCATGCCGGCGGAAGACCTGACGGGGCGCCTTCTGGTTGCCTCTCCTTCGTTGAAGGATCCGAACTTCGAGCGTTCGGTCGTGCTGCTGATCGCTCACGAACCCAGCGGAGCGCTCGGTGTGGTGCTCAACCGCGCCACCGAGGTGCAGGTCGAGGACGTGCTCGACGGCTGGCAGGACTTCGCGGCACAGCCACAGGTGGTCTTCGAGGGCGGTCCGGTGCAGCCAGAGGCCGCGATCTGCCTGGCCAGGGTGCGGCCCGGCACCACCCCGGACGGCTTCAGTCGCGTCGAGGGGGTCGTCGGCACCGTGGACCTGTCAACCAGCCCGGACGCGTTCGACGGGTCGCTGGACCGGCTACGAGTCTTCGCCGGGTACGCCGGGTGGGACGCCGACCAGCTGGAGTCGGAGATCTCGCAGGGCGCGTGGCTGGTCCTGGACGCGCTGCCGGGGGATGCGTTCGTGCCGCAGCCGGAAGACCTGTGGTCGATGGTGTTGCGGCGGCAGGGTGGGATGCTGGCGGCGCTGGCGTTCTATCCGGCGGATCCGCAGCTGAACTAGTCGCTCGCCGGCCGAGCGGCCGAGGGCGGATGCGGGTCTGGCCCGCTGGTTGTGTACTATTCAGCAGTCGGTCCGGAACGGGCCGGACGGGGCTGTGGCGCAGCTGGTAGCGCACCACACTGGCAGTGTGGGGGTCAGGGGTTCGAGTCCCCTCAGCTCCACAATCGGGCATACGCGCAATATTCGCCCAGTTGTGGGTGGGCCGCCGACATCAGTCGGCGGCCTTTCGGCTTGTTGAGCTGTGAATTCGTGTGATGAGGACAGCCCTGTGGCGGTGTTCTCGCGGTACATTTTGAGTGTTTAGTACAACTTCCGCGGTAAGGCTCGCCGTGATCCCGACACTGATTTTGCTTGGCTTGGTTTTCGGACGTTGGTGGCGCTCGTCACTCATGGCCGCTGCTGTTGGTTGGCCAGTCGTGCTCGTCGCTACCGACGTGATGAGCATCGAGGTGGGGCTGCTCGGTGCGTCCGCGCTCGCCACGATGAATGCTGCCGTAGGCGTGGTGGTCCATCAGATGATCTTGCGAATGACCCGGCAACTGCGGCCTGCCGGATCCTCGCGTTCGGGCGCTTGACGGGCATTCCAGCCCAGCAGGCCCCGGGGTAGGCCGTTGCCGGTGCCTGGCTCGCAATGATCCGGTGGTCGGGTGACACCGCTAACGTCGAATCATGGGGTTCCGGGTTCTGGCGTGCGTGGTCATGGTGGCGCACTTCGCCTTCCTGGGGCTGCTCGTTTTCGGCGGGTGCCTGGCCTTGCGGTGGCCGCGGGTGCTCGCCCTGCACGTGCCGGCCGTCCTCTGGGCCGTCACAACGCTGATGGTCTCCATCCCCTGCCCGCTCACCCGGCTGGAGAACGCGTTGCGTGCCCGCGGCAGCTGGCCGCATCTAGCGCCGGGTGGGTTCCTCGACCACTACATCGAGGGCGTCTGGTTCCCGGAGGCGTACACGCCCCTCGTCCAGGCTGCGGTTGCCGTCACCATCGCAGCCTCGTGGGTCGGCGTTGCGATCACGACAGGCCAGCGCGGGAGGACCACCGCCCGGTAAGGCGTCAGTCTCGGCGGTGTCTCCAACGGGAACGGCGGCAGGGCCGGCGCGCACCTGCCAGGGCCGGTCAGCGGTGCACCGGCGGCGTGCGCCAGGTCGCGGGGTCGCGGGGGTCACCCACCAGGCGAACGGTCTCGGCCGTCGCAACACACGCGGCACGCAGATCGGCCGCGGGCTGGTCCGGGTGGTGGCAATTCACCTGGGCGACGGCGTGGGCGAGTTGGACATTGACCGATGCGGATTGATCGGCGAGGTAGATCCGGGCCGGAAGTCCGCGCACCGTCGTGTTCGCGGACATGAGCGGCGGTTCGGACGGGTAGACCAGCACCCCGATGTCGATGTCCGGGTCGCCGGGGCCGAAGCCCACGCTGGACCTGACCTCCCCGCCGGTCTCGTGGAACGTGCTGGTGATCTCCACCGTGTACCCGGCGGGCTGCCGCACGGTGAATGGGTACCGGACCGGCTGCGGGCCGGTGATCCGCAGGGACGCGGCGACCCGTTGTGCGACCTCCCTGGCGTCCTTCCGGTTTCCCACCTCGACCAATGCCGGTGCACCGGGGGCCCACTCCCAGAGCAGGTACGCCGTACCAGGGATCGCGAGTCCTTTCCAGGTGGGCTGTCGCGGCGCACGGAAACCGAGCAGCGTGCCGTTGCGCGGGCCGAGCTGGATCTGGATCCGCTCCCACTCGTGGTCGCCTCTGCGCTGCGCGAGGTAGCCCTGCTGGGTGGTCTGCGACCAGCGGTGCTCCAGCGCGAACCCGCGGGGGAGCCAGTCGGGCTCGAACCGGGTCTCGTAGGGAGTGAAGGCCGTCGGCGCCGCGGCCGACGCACGAGCGAGGCGGGGAATCGGCTCGTCGCGGAGGTACAGCACGCCGACGGCTGTGACGGCGAGCAGCAGCACACCGACGAATGCCGCGATCAACCAGGCACGGCGCCGTGCCGTCACCGCGTCACCTCACCCGTAGCGTTTCTCAGAGTGGACAGCCTGCCAGCGCCGCCGTCCCTCCGTCTGCCGTTCGGGCGGCCGGTCAGGCCGCCTGCCCACCGTCTGGTTGAACCGAGCAAGTAGAAATGCCGGGTGACCACTGATTCCCTCCGGAGCGGCTTGACCGGTGTCGCGGTGATCGTCGCGATCGTGCTCACGGGGGTGCTGCTCGCGCCGTTCGTGTCCGGCATCGAGCCGGTCGGCGTCACCCAGGGCGGCCACGGCGGGCCGATCGATCTCGCGGTCAAGGACGGCCAGCAGATCCGGACCCCCGACACCACGATCACCGTGCGGGAGAACATCACCGACGCCACCGTCACCGAGTTCCGGGGCGGCTTCCTCAGTCTGCAGTTCGGCACGCTCACCTGGATCAGGCCGGACGCGTCGACCGAGGTGGTGGCCGACGAGGTGCGGACCTACGTCGTCGACGACACCGGCACCCGCGTCGTGTGGCGAGCCGGTGCGTCGCTCGTCCGGGCTGAGCTGCGGAACGACCGGCTCGTCACGGCGCGCAGAACGATCAGCGAGGTCCCGGCCGACGCCCAGCCGTATCTCCTCATCGGCGACGAGGTGGTGCTGCGCCGTCCCGCAACGGGGACGCTCGGGCAGGACGGCTACACCGCACCGAGCTTCGGATTCGTCCCGTGGGGCGGTGGCGAAACGACCTGGCCGGACGGCGTGGCCGCCGTGGCCGGGTCCGTGCTGAACGACGCGTACGTGCTGGAACAGGTGCGGACGACCGGGGATCAGTCGGCCCGGACCGGTTGCCTGACCTACTCGGTGGCTCCGGCCTCGGAGCCGGCGCAGCAGCGGTGCGACCTGGACCTGCGTCTGGACTTGGAGCGCTGGTCGCTCTCCCCGAGCGGCCGGTACTTCGGTGACGCCGCCGGACCGGCCGACGCCCCCTACGGTGTGCTGCTCACCGTGGGCGAGAACCTCACGGACGCCGTGTGGAAGCGTGGTCCCGTGCCGGACCGGGCTCCGCTCTGGGACGGCGACACGATGGTGTTCACGTCAGAGAAGCAGCTCTACCTGTGGCGGCCGGGCCGGGACCCGGCGCCGGTCGACGGGTTCGATCAGGACACGCTGATCCCGCGGCCGTTCGAACGGTGAGCCGCCGGGTGCCCGGTCAGGTACAGATGCAGAGGCGGGTCAGCGCGTTCGCGAGCGTGGCGGCGCAGTAGCGACGAGAGATGGGGTCGTGCGCCGCCGTTTCGTGCGCGCACACGTCGCAGGTCTCTTCCTTGCCGGACAGGGTCTTTCGGTCGTCGACAACAGTCGTCGGGCTCGTCATCAAAATACTCCGTTGCTTCGGTGAAGCAGAATCTCCGAACGATTCGCCCCTGCCATTCACAATCGGCTCAGCGGGTTCCCTCGGATGAACTAAATGGCTGAGCGGCCACGCGAATATCGGTCGCGCAAGAGCATGGCCCAGCGCTCGTATCGAACGATCGTGCGGGCCACCTCTTTGACCGTACACCCGATCGAGCCCAGCTCGGTCAGGGCGCCGAGTGACGATTAACCGACGCAGCCCGCGACGAGCGGGTTTTCTCCGCCCGATCGGGGGTATGTGCCCATTGCCCCGCCGTGCGGATGCGTCCACGGCGGCCGGCCGCCCAGACTCCGCGGCTCGTTCAGTCTTTCGCTAGCTACCCCCCGTCCGGCACCGCTCGTCCGCGCGACGACGGCAAGGCCGACGAGACGCGCCGAGGAGCCCTCGCATGAGTACAGATACAAGAACCCCCGTCAGGCCGGCGCCCGTTCCGCGTCAACCGAAGCCCATGGTGTTCGACGCCCCGAGGTCCACCTCCTCGCTGATCACGCTGTGGACCTTCATGGTCCTCCCGTTCGTCGCGTTGGTCGTCGCAGTGCCGATCGCCTGGGGCTGGGGCCTTACGGCGCTCGACGCCACCATGGCCGTGGTCGCCTACCTGATCACCGGTTTCGGCGTGACCGTGGGTTTCCA
>NZ_FRCS01000027.1 GCF_900143005.1 Cryptosporangium aurantiacum | reverse complement strand
GGCGGCAGCCAGGTGGCCGGCAGGTTCGCGTCCGCTAGTCCCGCCCCGGCCATGGCTGCCTCTGGCAGGCCCGTGCCGGGGAGGCCCGTGCCGGGGAGGCCCGTGCCGGGGAGGCCGGTGCCGTACGGGGGGCTGTTGTCGGGTGCGGTTTGGTGGGCGGATTCTTCTGTCCAGACCGCGAGGACGGTGTCCCAGTCGATAGCCGCCTCGATACCGGCGGCGGGATCCGCGGCGTCGTCTGGGCGGGTGGCCCAGTCCGGTGGCACCGGAACCGGGTCATCGTCGAGGTACGCCCACTCCGCGGTGAGGGCGTCCTCGCCGTCGAACCGGACCGGGGCCTTGAGCCGGCGTCGTTTCCGGCCCGGCCTGCTGCTTTCCTGAAGGTCCTGGGCGTGCACCAGCACCGCCAGATGCGGCTGCTCACCCCCATGAGTCGGAAGATGCGCGGTGTCCAGCCCGAGGCGGAACAACTCCGCCAGCGCGTCATGACGACGCTGACACGGGCTCCGGTCGTCCTCGGCGTCCCGCCGGCCCGAAGCGGCGTTCAAATACGTCTGCGCCAACGCACCGGCCTCCGGAGTCAACGTCCCGGCCAAATCCCACGTTCCGCCAAAGGTCTGCGCGTGGTAGACCGCACGGTCGGCCTCATCCGGCTCCCCACCGTCGCCGTCATCGTCCTCGGTTTCCGGGCGCAGATACGCCTCGATCCGCCTAGAGACGTGCTTCAACGCGGCCGGGTCCATCGTCAACGCCGGACCCAGCAACGCCTCCACCGCCTCACCCGCCAGGTCCGGGCCGACCTTCTTCGCTAACCGGGCGGCGACCAGCACATGCGCCCGCGACACCCGACCCGCCCGGAACGCCTCCGCGAACACCGGATCGTCGGGCAGATGCCGGGCCACGTCCACCAGCTCCGAGGACTCCACCGGCGACACCTGCAACCGGGCCCGCAGCCACGACTTGGTCGACACCGCTCCGTCGTATTCGACCGCACCCCGCTGATGCACCACCCCCACGGTCGCGACCAGGGCGGCGTCGATCTGCGACCGGATCCGATACAGCTCCCGCGTCCGTTCGCACAAGGCCCCGTCGGAGTCGCCGGTGAGGTCCTCACCAGCAACGACGGCCGCCGCCGCGGCTAACCGTCCGAGGCCTGTGTCCATACCCGCAACCCTATTCATCGCACACCCGTACGGGAATCAGGCGAGCGGCGTACCCGGCCCTATGCCGTTCGGTGTAGGAGATGAGCTCCTTCGGCTCGCGTCAGGGGCGGGACAACTGGGGTAGGCCTCCGTGGGTGGGCGGCAGAGTCGCCGACAGTTGGGCGTGGCCCTCGGGCGTGCCGACGCCGTCTCGCGCCTCGGGGTGCTCGCGGTAGTAGTGAATCGCGTGGGCGAGGAAGCGCGGATCAGGCCCTGAAAACGGGGCCGTTCGACCATCGGACCGCGAGGCCGTCCGTGCTGAGCGTGAGGAAGGGCCTGCGAAACAGCGTGAGCCACCCGGCGCAGCCGAATATTCCGCCCGCGAACAGCGCGGACTCCCGGGCTGACGAATGGATCCGGATCGAAAGTCAGGAACCCGGCGGCGATGCCGGCGAACATCGGCAGTAGGGCATGGTCTATCAGCCGCGTGGCCGCGAAGAAGACTGGCCGCCCCCGGTGGTGGCCGAGAAGGAACGCCCTCGGTCGCCGCCGCGAGACCCAGTTGAGCCTTGGTGGGAGCTGTCCCCATCGGACGGAGCTACCCGACGAGGCGGCGGGTGCTCTCGCGGAGGACCACCTCGCCCGGCACCGCGACGACCTGCGGCGCCGGGCTGGGCGCCAGCGCGAGCGCGAGTTCGGCGGCGCTGCGGCCGAGCTGCCCGAGCGGCAACCGCACGGTGGTCAGCGGCGGCGCGACGTCGCGCAGCGTCGGGATGTCGTCGAACCCCGCGACCGACAGGTCACCGGGCACCGAGACCCCGCGTTCGCGCAGCGCGGCCATCGCCCCGACCGCCATCACGTCGTTGACCGCGAACACGCACGTGACGTCCAGCGGCGCCGCGAGCAGGTCGACCACCGCCCGGTAGCCGCCGTCCCGGGTGAACGGGCCGGTCAAGACGCGCCGGACCGTGCCACCGCACTCCTCGACCCCGGCCCGGAACCCGGCGAGCCGGTCGGTGGCGGTGAGCAGCGCCTCCGGACCGGCCAGCACCGCGAACCGCCGGTGCCCGAGCCCGGCCAGCGCGACCGCGAGCGCGCGGGCGCCCTCCTCGTTCTCCGGCGCGACCGTGTCGGTGCCGAGCAGCGGCTGGCTGATGCACGCGACCCGCCCGCCGCCGGTCCGGAACGCCTGGACCTCGCGGGCCAGCCGCCGGGTCTGCGCCGCGTTACTGGTGCGGCTCCCGGCGAGGATCAGCGCCCGGGCCCGCTGGGCCCGCAGCAGCGCGACGTGGTCGAGTTCCCGTTCCGCGCTGGCCAGCGTCGACCCGAGTGAGACGATCAGCCCGCGCTCGTCGGCGGCGGCCATCACCCCGGCGGCGATCGTCGAGAAGTACGGGTCGGCGATGTCGTGCACGACCAGGCCGACGAGGCTGCTCGAACCGCGCGCCACGGCCTGGGCGTGCAGGTTCGGGACGTAGTCCAGTTCCGCGGCGGCGGCCAGCACACGGTGGCGCAGGTCGGCGCCGACCGACCGTTCGCTGCCGTTGAGCACGCGGGACGCGGTGGCCACCGAGACGCCCGCCCGGCGCGCCACCTCGGTCAGCGTCACCGCCGGCTGGCTGGTCATGACCGTCCTCTCTCGCTCAGGGGCTCAGTTCCGGCCGCGCGCCCGACCGACGCGTCAACCCCGGCCGACGCACCGTCCCGTTCGGCCGCCTCGTCCCGTTCGGCGGCCTCGGCCCGTCCCGCCTTAGCCCGTTCCGCGGCTTCGGTCCGTGCTGCCGCTTCGGCCAGGGCCGTGATTCCGGCCGGCGACCGGCGGCCGTCGGCGATGTGCACGCGGACCCGCCGGGTCAGCGCGTCCCCTGGCGCCAGCGGCACCGGTTCGGTGTACGCGAGCGCGGAGCCGATGCCCGGGTAGGCCGCGACCCGGACGAACCACGGGTCGGCCGCGGTGGCGGCGTCCCCGGGCAGGAAGACCAGGGTATATCCGGCCGACGGTGCACCGGCGTCCGCCGTGACGGCCAGCCACGGCGCCGGACGGCCATGTGTCCGGGCCTCGCCGGAACCGGACGGCGTCCGGACGTCGAGCGGGGCGGCGGACGGCGGAAGGCGCCAGAAGAAGCCGCCGTATCCGGCGTCGGCCCGGCCGTTCGTTCCGGGGCTGCCGAGCACGACCGGCGTGTTCCCGGCGGTGCGCAGCGTGAACGTGACGTCCAGCGTCCAGTGGTCGTCGGCAGCGGTGGCCCGGAGAGTCCGCACCTCGGTGAGCAGGACGCTGCCGTCCCTGCCGACCCAGTCGTGGACGCTCACCAGCGGGTCGTCGCCGCGGAACGCGCGGTGCCGCACGTGGCCGCGGTCGTCGAGGTCGACGTACCCGTCGGGGTGCCGGTACGTGCGGCCACCCCAGAAGTTCACCCGGTTGACGTCCTGGACCGCGACCGACACGCCCAGGTGCCAGCGGTGGTCGACCGGAGCGGCGTCGGTGACCGGGGTCCCGCCGAGCGTCCGGACCGGATGCAGGTAGGGCCGCGGGGAGACGAACGGCTCGAGGTCGGGTGCGTGGACGTGCCGGGCCACTTCGCGCCCGCCGACGATCAGCGGCCTGTCGTTGCCCACGGCACCTCCTGCTCGGTGAACGTTCGTAGCGTTTCGGCGGCGGCCAGCACGGCGTCATCCACGCCGACGACCTCCCGCCGCGTTTCGGGCCCGGTCCCGGACTCGCGGATCCATTCCGGGTCGATGGCCACCGGCTCGGGCGCGCGGCGGACGGCGTCCAGAACACGCATGAAACCCGCGGTGGACGCGAGCGGCACCCGCAGCGGACGCGCGCGGTCGCGGAGGTGGGCGACGAGGTCGGTGAGCAGGTCGACGCGGTCGTACCGGTGTTGCTCCCCGGCCACCTCGACGAGGTCCTCGGTGTAGTGCAGGGTGAGCCGGCCGGCGGAGCCGTGGACGACCAGGTACGGAGTGCGGTGGTGCGTGGCGCAGAGCGTGACGGCCAGGGTCACCGGCGTGCCGTGGCTGGTGCGGATCCGGATCGCCGCGGTGTCGTCGGCCTCGATCGGGTGCGCGTGGTACAGCTCCGGGCTGACGTCGGCCACCGACCCGCCGTCGATCGCCAGCGCGGTCGCCACCAGGTGCGCGAACGGGTTGGTCAGCGCACCGTCGACCACCGGGACGTCGCCGAGCCTGCGGCGCCCGGCCCAGGACGCGCGACCGTAGTAGGCAGCGGTCCGGATCCAGGTGCCCGCGCCGCCGACGCCCCGGACCGTACCGATGCGTCCGGACGCGACGATCTCCCGGACCGCGTCCACCGCCGCGGAACCGAGGCTCTGGAAACCGACCTGGCAGGGGACGCCGCTCTCCTCCACGGCGGCCGACAACCGTGCGAACTCGCTGAACGTCGGCGCCGGTGGCTTCTCCAGCAGCACCGCCCGGCCCGCGCGCAGAGCCGTCAGCGCCAGATCGACGTGCGTGTGGATCGGCGTCGCGATCAGGACGACGTCCGGGTCGACGCGGCCGATCAGCGGGTCCAGTTCGGGTGACCACGGGACGTCGGAAACCGGCACCGGATCGCACACCCCCACCAGCTCGGCGATGCCGAGACCCGCCAGCCGCGCGAGGTTCGCCAGATGCCACTTCCCGTGCCCGTGCGCGCCCACCAACACCACCCGCGCCGGTCGGCCGGCGCCGATCCCGCCCGTCACGCGACCGCCCGCGCCCCGTGGGCCACCGACCCGCCGGCCTGCGCGGCGCCCCGCGCCGCCGCGCCCACGGCGCCCACGGACGCGCCGCCCACGGACGCGCCCGGCGCGCCCACGACCACACCCGGCCGGCGTCGGGTCACGGCGACCGCGGCCAGCGCGAGTACCCCCGGCACCAGCGTGATCATCAGCGGCACGGTGAACGCCAGCACGCCCGCCACGACCACCGCGGCCAGCAGCAACAGCCCGTCGCCGGGGTGCCGCAGCAACGCCAGCGCCGCCCCGCGCAGCACCGCCGACCAGGACGACCCGGGCTCCCACCGTGCGGCCGCACCGAGCCCGACGAGCGCCACCGCGCCGAGCACCACCGCCAGCACCGCACCGCCGGGTGCGCCGACGGCCAGCGCCAGAGCGTCCCCCAGAAGCAGGAGCGGGAACAGGAGCACCCCGGGGTGCGACCGGAGCACCGCGACGAACGTCCGGCCGTAGCCCGGCACGGTCACCGTGGTCTCGGAAGCCACCCGCAGCGACAGCACCCGGCAGGCGGTGGTGAGCGCGGCGAACGCGGTCACCAGCGGTAGCGAGGCCAGGAACGTCAGCACGCCCACCAGCAGCACGTCGGCGAACAGGGAGAATCGTGGCCCGAACATGTCAGCCCTTCAATCCGGACGTACTCACGCCCTCGACCAGGAACCGCTGGAACGCCAGGAAAAACAGCCCGATCGGCACCAGCGTGAGCACCGACATCGCGAACATCGGCCCGTACTGGGACGTGCCGGTCTGGTCGATGAACAGCCGCAGCGCCAGCGGCAGCGTGTAGTTCTCCGGGCTGTTGAGGTACAGCAGCTGGCTGAAGAAGTCGTTCCAGGTCCAGATGAACGTGAAGATCGTCGTGGTGATCAGCGCCGGGCGGATCAGCGGCAGCATGATGTGCCAAAACGTCCGCGCCGGGCCGCACCCGTCGATCCGCGCCGCCTCGTCGAGCTCGCCGGGGATCCCCCGCATGAACTGGACGATGAGGAACACGAAGAACGCGTCGGTGGCCAGGAACTTCGGCAGGATCAGCGGCCAGAACGTGTCGATCATGCCCATCTGCTGGAAGATCGCGTACTGCGGGATGATCACGACGTGGTGCGGCAGCATGATCGTCGCGATCATGAACGCGAACAGCGGCCCGGACAGCCGGAACCGCAGCCGGGCGAACGCGAACGCCGCGAGCGAGCACGATACGACGTTGCCGATCACCGCTCCCCCGGCGACGATCACCGAGTTGGTCAGGAACCGCCAGAAGCTCGTGCCGCCGATGCCGGCCAGCGCATCGGTGTAGTTGGAGAACTCCCAGTCGCGCGGGAGCAGCGCCAGGCTCGAGGTCACCTCGTCCGGCGGCTTGAACGACGTCCCCAGCAGCCACACGATCGGGTAGAGCAGCAGCGCGAGCAGCGCCAGGCAGACGAAGTGCCAGCCCAGCCGACGCGCCGTCATGACCGCCCCTTGTCATCGGTGTAGAAGACCCAGAGCCGCGCGGACCGGAAGATGAGCGCGGTGACCACCGCGATCACGATCAGCAGCACCCAGGCCATCGCGGACGCGTAACCCATCCGGAAGTCGGTGAACCCGCGCTGGTACAGGTAGAGCGTGTAGAACAGCGTCGCGTCCGACGGACCGCCGCGCCCGCCACTGACCACGTAGGCCGGGGTGAACGCCTGGAACGCGTGGATGGTCTCCAGCACCAGGTTGAAGAAGATCACCGGGGAGAGCATCGGCAGGGTGATCGCCCGGAACGTCTGCCAGCGCCCGGCGCCGTCCACCGCCACCGCGTCGTACAGGTCCTGCGGGATCTGCTTGAGCCCGGCCAGGAAGATCACCATCGGCGCGCCGAACTGCCAGCCGGCCAGGAAGATCAACGTGAACAGCGCGTACTGCGGCTGACCGACCCACCCGCCGGTCTCCCAGCCCAGCGCCGCCAGGCCGCGCTCGAACGCCGCGCCGTCGCCGAACAGCGTGCGCCACACCAGCGCGATGCTCACGCTCGCGCCGAGCAGCGACGGTGCGTAGAACGCCGACCGATACAGCCCCTGCCCGGTGCGGCGCCGGTTGAGCAGCAGCGCCACGGCCAGCGCCAGCCCGAGCTTGAGCGGCACCGCGAGCAGCACGTACTTCGCGGTGACCCAGACCGACGTGAGGAACCGTCCGTCCTCGGTGAACATCCGCCGGTAGTTCTCGAACCCCACCCACTCCGGCGACGAGAACAGGTCGTAGTCGGTGAACGAGAGGTACAGCGACGCGACCATCGGGCCGATCGTGAGCAGCAGCGCGCCGGCGATCCAGGGCGAGAGGAACAGGTACGCGATCCCGCCGCCTCGTTTGCGCACCGGCCGGTCCGTGCCGCCATTCAGCGACGGCACGGACCGGGTGGGCGTGACTACGGCCATCAGGCGGTGAGTTCCTGCTCAGCCCGGGTGAAGAACTCGTCGACGGCCTTGTCGACCGACAGCTTCCCGAACGCGATCTCCTCGTTCAGCTGCTGCCAGTAGTCCTTCAGCGCGCTGTTGCCCTTCGGCGGTGCCGGAGGAGCGGGGACCAGGTCGGCCTCGATGCTCTTCTCGTACTCGTAGACCGCCTTCTGCGGGCCGGTCAGCGTCGCACCGACCTTGTCACGGTTGGCGGTGTTCGGCGGCAGCCCGCGGTCGACGCCGAGGATCGCGGCGGCTTCGGGGTCGTTGACCAGGAAGTCGACGAGCTTGTCCGACGCGGACCGGACCTTCGTCTTCTGCGAGATCGACAGGAACATCGACGGCTTGGCGTAGGCGCCGAGCTTGCCGGTGTCCGACGGGTACGGCGCGAGCCCGACCGGCTTGCCGAGCACCTCGTAGTACGACGCGACCGTGGAGTCCCAGCTGTTCTCGGTGTACGAGAGCCGCTTGCCCATCGGCATGTTCTCGATCGAACCGTCGATCGTCGCGGTGACCTTGCCCGGCGTCGACGCCTTCTGCTTGCGGAGGTTGTCGATCAGAGTCAGGTAGTTCTTCAGATCGGCCTTCTCGAAGCCGAGCTTGCCGTCCTCGGTGTAGAGCTGCGTGCCGCTCTGCAGCAGCCAGGTCTCGAACGACTCCCACTGCCAGCCGAGGTCGGTGACGCCGCTGACCTTGCCCTTCGAGGCCTGGGTGAGCTTGGTGCCGTTGGTGAGGTAGTCCTGCCACGTCCAGCCCTTGGCCGGCGGCTTCAGGCCCGCCTTCTGGTACGCCTCCGGGTCGTAGACCATGACGAACGTCGTCTGTCCCATCGGGACCGCGTAGAGCTTGTCGTCGACGACCCCGGAGTCCTTGACCGACTCGGCGACCTGGTCGGTGACACCGTCGTCGAGCTCGGCCAGCACGTTGCGGTCGGCGTATTCGCGCAGGTAGGCGCGGTCCATCTGGAAGACGTCGGGTGCGTTGCCGCCCGCGGTCTCGGTGGCCAGCTTCTCGAAGTACGGCTTGAACGCCGAGTACGACGTCTTGATCGTGATGTTCGGGTTCTTCTTCGTGAACAGGTCGAGCGCCTGCTGGGTGCTCTTGGCCCGGTCGGCGCTCCCCCACCAGGAGAACCGCAGGGTCACCTTCGCGTCGGGGTCTTCGCTGGTGTCACCGCCGCCACCGCACGCGGCGGTGGCCAGCACGGCAGCCGCGGCGAGGGTGGCGAGGAGAGTACGTAAAGGAGATCGCATGAGGGGACGTCCCTTCCCGCGGGAGGGGCCCGCGACGAATGGGGAGGCGCGCTGGGATCGCCCGCCGTCGGTGCGGCCGGCAGACGTGGGAAAGCGCTTGCCGACGGACCATAGGGCGCAGCCATTCCCGTGTCAACGGTCCGTTTCTCGCGGATTTCGGAGGTTGACAGCACGGATTCCGGGGGTCCACCGTGGAAAGCGGTTTCCAGCGGGCGGAGCCCCTTGTGGCGCGCCCGCCGCGAGCGGAAGAGAGGCAGCATGGAACAACGCACGCTCGGCATCGCCATGAACGGCGTGACCGGCCGGATGGGATATCGCCAGCACCTGGTCCGGTCGATCCTGGCGATCCGGGACGAGGGCGGCGTCCTGCTGCCGGACGGCTCCCGCGTGGTGCCCGAACCCATCCTGGTGGGCCGGGACGCCGCCAAACTCCGCGCGCTCGCCCTGCGCCACGGCCTCGAGCGGTGGACCACCGACCTGTCCGAAGCCCTCGACGCCTGCGACGTCTACTTCGACGCCCAGATCACCCAGGCCCGCGAGAAGGCGATCAAAGCCGCGCTCGCCGCGGGCAAACACGTCTACACCGAAAAGCCGCTCGCCGAGACCCTCGACGGCGCGCTCGACCTCGCGCACCTCGCGTCCCAGGCGGGCGTCCGGCACGGCGTCGTCCAGGACAAACTGTTCCTCCCCGGCCTGCTCAAACTGCGCCGGTTACTCGACGGCGGCTTCTTCGGCCGCGTCCTCTCGGTACGCGGCGAGTTCGGCTACTGGGTGTTCGAAGGCGACTGGCAACCCGCACAGCGTCCGAGTTGGAACTACCGCACCGAGGACGGCGGCGGCATCACGCTCGACATGTTCTGCCACTGGTCCTACGTGCTCGAGCACCTGTTCGGGCCCGTCGAAGCGGTGACCGCACGGATCGCCACGCACGTGCCGACCCGCTGGGACGAAAACGGGTCGGAATACCGCGCCACCGCCGACGACGCCGCCTACGGCATCTTCGAACTCTCCGGCGGCGTGATCGCGCAGATCAACTCCTCCTGGTGCACCCGCGTCAACCGCGACGAGCTGGTCGAATTCCAGGTCGACGGCGTCGAGGGCAGCGCCGTCGCCGGCCTGCACCGCTGCCGGATCCAGCACCGCGCCGCCACCCCGATGCCCACCTGGGACCCGGACGCGCCGACCACCGAACGCTTCCGCGACCAGTGGCAGGAAGTCCCCGACAACGGCGTCACCGACAACGGCTTCAAGGTCCAGTGGGAAGCGTTCCTGCGGCACGTCTGCGCCGGAACCCCGTTCCCGCACGACTTCGCGTCCGGCGCCCGCGGGGTGGCGCTCGCCGAGGCCGGCCTCCGGTCAGCGGCCGAAGGCCGCCGGGTGGTGCTCGATGCCTGAGGTGCGGCTCCCCGGTGGGCCCAACTACGTCATGGGGACGCCGGGCGCGTGGTCGGTCCCCACCGCGCCGTTCGTCTCACGCACCGTGTTCGCGGCGGCCCACGTGGTCGCCGACCCGTTCGCCGACAACACCCCCGGCGCACCGGCCGTCGTCGACTGGGAGACCACGCTCGCGTTCCGCCGCCACCTCTGGTCGTGGGGGCTCGGTGTCGCCGACGCGATGGACACCGCCCAGCGCAACGCCGGTCTCGACTGGGCCGCGACGAGGACACTCATCGCGCTCTCGGCCGCCGAAGCCACCGGGCCGCTGGCCTGCGGAGCCGGCACCGACCACGCCGGGGCCCTGTCGTCGCCGGGTGAAGTGCTGGCCGCGTACGAGGAGCAGGTCGCGTTCGTCGAGGACACCGGCGCGCAAGTGATCCTGATGGCGTCCCGGCAGCTCGCGGCCGTCGCACGCGGCCCCGAGGACTACCTTTCCGTCTACGGCACGCTGTTGAAGCAGGTCGCGCGCCCGGTGATCCTGCACTGGCTCGGCGAGATGTTCGACCCGCACCTGCGCGGCTACTGGGGCAGCTCGTCGGTTCCGGATGCGACCGAGACGCTGCTGTCGATCATCGCTCAACACCCGGGCGCCGTGGACGGCGTCAAGGTCTCGCTGCTCGACGCTTCCCACGAGGTCTCGCTGCGGCGGCGGCTGCCGGACGGCGTCAAGCTCTACACCGGCGACGACTTCCACTACCCGGCGCTGATCCGAGGCGATTCGTCCGGGTACTCGCACGCCCTGCTGGGGGTGCTGGATCCGATCGCGCCGGCGGCGTCCGCCGCATTGGGCTTCCTGGACACCGGAGACCTGGACGCGTACGACGCGACCCTGGCACCGACCGTGCCGCTCGCCCGGCACCTGTTCGCCGCCCCGACCTCGGCGTACAAGACCGGGATCGTGTTCCTCGCCTGGCTCGCCGGGCACCAACCGGCGTTCGCGATGGTGGGCGGCGCGACGACGGCCCGCAGCCTCCCCCACCTGGTGGAGACGTTCCGGCTGGCCGACCGCGCCGGGCTGTTCCCTGACCCCGAGCTGGCGTCGGCGCGGATGCGCGCGTTCCTGGCGGTGCACGGCGCATGAGCCTCTCGCTGAACCAGAAGACGATCAACCGGGCCTCGCTCGCCGAGGCCGTGGACGCCTGTGCCCGCGCCGGGATCGAGGCGATCGGCGTGTGGCGCGAACCGCTCGCCGACGTCGGCGTCGAGCGCGGCGCCAAACTCGTCCGGGACGCGGGGCTGCGGGTGTCGTCGCTGTGCCGGGGCGGGTTCCTCACCGGCGACGACCGGGACGCCGCACTGGACGAGAACCGGCGCGCGATCGACGAGGCCGCAGCCCTCGGCACGTCCACGTTGGTGCTGGTCGTCGGCGGTTTGCCGCCGGGCTCCCGGGACCTCGCCGCGGCCCGGGAACGCGTCGCCGACGGGGTCGCCGCGCTCGCTCCGTACGCCGCGGCGGCGGGCGTACGGCTGGCGCTCGAGCCGATGCACCCGATCTACTGCGCCGACCGGGGCGTGCTCTCCACCCTGGACCAGGCGCTGGACCTGGCGCTGCGCTTCCCGGCCGCGCAGGTCGGCGTCGTCGTCGACACGTTCCACGTCTGGTGGGACCCCCGGGTGGAGGCCGCGATCGCCCGGGCCGGCGACCGGATCGCCGCGTACCAGGTGTGCGACTGGATCCTGCCGCTGCCGCCGGACGCGCTGCTCGCGCGCGGCCTGCCGGGCGACGGGTACATCGACTTCCGGACGCTCGGCGCGGCGGTGGCGCGCGCCGGGTACCGCGGCGACGTCGAAGTGGAGGTGTTTCACGCCGACGTGTGGGCGGCGCCGTTCGATCAGGTGGTGAGCGAGGTCGTTCACCGCTACGCCGAGCACGTGGCGCCCACGGGTTGACGCGTTGTGGGCCTCTACGAGCGGCTTAGAGGCCCAGAACGCAGAAGATCGCGGCGCGCGCCACCTGGGTGCGGGCGCGGGCACCACCTGGGCGCGGGCGTGCGGTGGTGCGCGGTGGAGCGTCCGCGTGTGTTTGGGCTTGTTATTGCGGAACCCCGACGAAAGGACGCCGATGTCCCGACTCCTGGCCGCCGTAGGCGGCCTCGTGCTGCTCCTGACCCTCACTCCCCCGGCCACCGCGGCGCCGACCGAGCTCGGCAGGCAGACGCTCGCCGCGAACGACGGATGGGGCGGCGGCACCACCGGCGGGGCGGCGGACCCGCGCCCGGTGGTCGTGAGTACCCGGCGGCAGCTGGTCGACGCGGTGGCCGGCTCCGCGCCGAAGATCGTCTACGTGCGGGGCACGATCCGCGACGACGCGGGGTGCGCCGCATACGCCGACCCCGGCTACACGCTCGCGGGTTACCTCGCCGCGTACGACCCGGCGGTTTGGGGGCGCACCGCGGAGCCGAGCGGTCCGCTGGAGGAGGCGCGGGTGCGGTCGGCGGCGGCCCAGGCCGCGCAGATCAAGATTCCGGTCGGCTCGAACACGACGATCGTGGGGCTGGGCCGGAACGCACGGCTGCTCGGGCTGAGCCTGGTGCTCGACGGCGTCTCGAACGTCATCGTGCGGAACCTGCGGTTCGAGGACGCGGCGGACTGCTTCCCGCAGTGGGATCCGACCGACGGCGCGACCGGCAACTGGAACTCCGCCTATGACAACCTGCAGCTGCTCGGCGCGAGCCGGGTCTGGGTCGACCACAACACGTTCACCGACGGCGCCAACCCGGACTCGGAGCAACCGGTGTACTTCGGGCGTCCGTACCAGGTGCACGACGGCCAGTTCGACATCACGCGCGGCTCGGACCTGGTCACCGGCTCGTGGAACGTGTTCGCGCGGCACGACAAGGTGTCGCTGATCGGGTCCACGAACAACCCGGCCGACGACCGCGGCAAGCTGCGCGTGACCCTGCACCACAACCGGTACACCGACGTGCTCCAGCGGCTGCCGCGGGTGCGGTTCGGGCCGGTGCACGTCTACAACAACCTGTACGAGATCCCGGCCGCGGACCCGTTCGAGTACGCGCTCGGGGTCGGTGTCGAGTCCGCGATCGTGGCCGAGCGCAACGCGTTCCTGCTGGGTGCGGGCGTGCCCGCGGGTGACCTCCTCTACCACTGGGGCGGCACGGCGCTGACCGCCCGCGACAACACGGTGAACGGCGCTCCGGTGGACCTGGTCGCGGCCTACAACGCGGCGCACGACCCGGATCTCGGGAACGACGCGGGGTGGACGCCGACGCGGGTGGGCCGGGTCGATCCGGTGGCGCGGGTGGCTGCGGTGGTGCGGGCGGGAGCGGGCGCCGGGCGGCTCTGATCGGTGGCTGGTCACGACGGTCGCGGCTGCGGGCGATGGACGAGCGGGCCGTCGGGGCCGGCCAGCCGGTAGGAGTAGGAGCGATACGTGTGGCAGTCGTCCACGCAGCAACACCGGTCCTGGTACGGCGTCGGATGGAGGACCTCGAAGCGGGTCGGCGGGCGTCCCGGGACGGCGAGGACGACCCCGAGCGTGGTGAGCGCGGACCCGTCGAGCCCGAACAGCAACACCGTGCCCTGCGACACCGGCTCGGGGGTTTTGCAGGCCTCGGCCTTCGCGGGCGGGGTGATGCAGAGCTGCGCCGTGGTGCCGGCGGGCAGGAGTCGAATCACCGACGTGAGGTCGACGCTGACGCTGGGACCGGCACACGGAGCACAGGCCGGGGGTTCGGCGGGGCCGCACGCGGCGGTCAGCAGCGCGAGGAGGGCGACGGCGACGCGGCGGGGCATGGCGATAGGACGCCGCCCCGACCCGTTCGGTTCCGGCCCTGCCCTCGGGCTGCTCGCGCGCCGCTCCGGGCCGCTCGCGGGCCGCTCCCGGCAGGACCGGGCGTTCCCGGGCCGCTCCCGGCCGCACCGGGCGTTCCCGGGCCGGTGCCGGCCGCACCGGGCGTTCCCAGGCCGGTGCCGGCCGCGCCTGGCCGTCCCCGGCTGCTCCGGGTCGCCGCCACCGGGCCGCACCGGGCCGTCCCCCGGCTGCTCCGGGTCACTCGCTGGGAAGTTCCAGCCGGAACGTGGCGCCGCCGCCGGGGGTGGGCGCGAGCGTGACCCGGCCGCCGTGTGCCAGCGCGACCGATTGCGCGATCGCCAGGCCGAGCCCGGCGCCGCCACCGGCATCGCGGGTGCGGGAGGAGTCCGCGCGGTAGAACCGTTCGAAGACCCGGTCGCGCAGCTCCGCGGGGACGCCGGGGCCGTGGTCGGCGACCTCGAGGACCGCGCGGCCGTCGACGGTGCCGACGCCGATCCGGACGCCGGTGCCCGCGGGCGTGTGCGCGACCGCGTTGCCGAGCAAATTGGACACCACCTGCCGGAGGCGCACCTCGTCGCCGACGGCGGGCGCGGGCGCGATCGGCCCGCCGCCAGGGCCGGTGATCTCGGCGGGCCGGTCCGGGGCCAGCGCGCGCAGGTCGGCCAGCGCGTCGGCGGCCAACGCGCGCAGGTCCATCGGCGCCGGACGGAGCCCGAGGTCGGCCGGTTCGGCGGCGGGGTCCGCGCTGTCGAGGCGGGCGAGTAGCAGCAGGTCGTCGACCAGGTGGGAGAGGCGGGTGGCTTCCCGCTCGATCCGGACCATCGCAAGGTCGGTGGGGTCCAGGCCACCCGGACCGCCTGCGGCCGGGCCGCCGGGGCCAGTGCCCGTGGCGGCTGGGCCGGGGGCCGCGGCGGTGTCGCGGCCTAGGCGGTGGAGTTCGGCGAAGCCCTTGATGCCGGCGAGTGGGGTCCGCAGCTCGTGGCTGGCATCCGCGACAAAACGACGCATCCGTGCCTCGGAGGCGGCCTGGGCCGCGACCGCGGTCTCGATGCGTTCGAGCATGCCGTTCAGCCCCTCGCCGAGCCGCCCGATCTCGGTGCGCGGCCCGGCGTCGATCGGAATTCGGCGGGTCAGGTCGCCACCGGCGATCGCGGCAGCGGTCTCCTCGATCCGGCGGAGCGGCCGGAGCCCGGCGCGGACCGCGATCACCGCCAGCAGCGCGAGCAGCGCGAGGACGCCGGCGCCGATCGCCAGCCCGGTGACCCGGACCCGGTCGACGGTCGTTTCTACCTCGTCCAGCGACGCCGCGACCACCCAGCCGCCGCGGTCCGGTCCGCTGACCGCGATCGCCCGCCAGCCGGTGCCGTCCTCCGCCCGGAGCCCGAACGCCTCCCCGGCCCGGCGGGTGATCGCGGCGGTGTCCAGCGTCGGCAGGTCCGGGGTGCGGCCCTGCTCCTGGCCGGCCCGGAGCGTCCGCACCACCTCGCCGTCCGCCGACAGCTGCACCAGCCACACCTGGCTGATCAGGTCCAACGCCACCGGCGCCTGGGCCAGGGACTGCGCCGGTGGGTCGGCCGACCGCTGGAACTGTTCGATCGCCGCGGGGTCGAGCCGGCTCAGCGTCGCCGCGATCGGACGGAGCTGCGCGTCTACCCGGCCCACCAGCGGCGGCCGCAGCGCGGCCACCACGGCCTCGTTCGTCAGCAGGAGCCCGGCGGCGAACAACACGACGATCAGCGACAGCAGCCGGGCCCGCAGGGACAGCTCCCGCCACCGGCGGCTCAGCCTCACGGCCGCGGCCTGCGCAGGACGTAGCCGACGCCCCGGACCGTGTGGATGAGCTTGGGTTCGGTGCGGTCGACCTTGCGGCGCAGGTAGCTGACGTAGGACTCGACGATGCCCGCGTCGCCGCCGAAGTCGTACTGCCAGACGTCGGTGAGGATGCGGGTCTTGTCGAGCGTGCGGTCGGCGTGGGTCATCAGGTAGTGGAGCAGCCGGAACTCGGTCGGTGAGAGCTCGATCGGCTCGCCGCCCCTGGTCACGAGGTGGGCGTCGACGTCGAGGTGCAGGTCACCGACGACCAGCGTGCTGTCCGCGACCCGGCCCTGGGCGCGGCGGATGATCACCTTGATCCGGGCGATCAGCTCGTCCAGCTGGAACGGTTTCGTGACGTAGTCGTCGCCGCCGAGCGACAAGCCGGTGAGCTTGTCCGCCGGAGCGTCGCGGGCGGTCAGGAACAGCACCGGGATCGCGTCCGACGACCGTGCCCGTAGCCGCCGCAACACCTCGTAGCCGTCGATGTCGGGCAGCATGACGTCGAGGACGATGAGGTGCGGCTGCTCGCGCAGGCCGAGCTCGAGCGCCTCGGCGCCGGTCGCCGCGGCCCGCACCTCGAACCCGGCGAACCGCAGGCTCGCCGCCAGCAGTTCCCGCAGCGTCGGCTCGTCCTCCACGACGAGCAAAGAACTGGTCTCGGCCACGTCCACGTCCACCCGTCATCCGCTCCCACCACTGCGGTCGACCCTACGGACCGACGCCACTCGGTAGGCGGACACCAGCCGCCAGATGGACTCCGTTCGACGGGCCGCGTCCACGAGCACGACGCCGAGCGCGCCGGCCGCTGCGCCCGAGACCAGGCCGACCAGTGCGATCCGCGGGACGCTCGCACGCAGCCCGAGACCGGCGTCGAGCGCGGCGAACTCGCCGATCGAGAGGTGGACGTCGAGCGAAACCCGGGCGAGGACGGTGGCGACCGCGAGCGCGAGGGCAGTGGTGACGCCGAGCGCCGCAGCGCACCAGAGGACACGCCCAGGGTCGTGGGCCGGCGTTCGGGCCGAGTCGCCCGCGGCCGTGCGGACCGGGTCACGGCCGGGCCTTCGGGCCGTGTCGTGGGCCGACGTTCGGGCCGAGGCCTGGGCCGGGTCGCGGCTGGGTGCCGGGGCCGGGTCGTGGGCTGGGGGGCGGGCCGCGGCGAGCGTGCCGCAGAGGAGCAGTACCGCGGCGGCTGCGACCGTCAGGAGTGCGCCCGGAACGTCCAGGGCCGCCTCCGTACCGGTCGGAACCGACGACGGGTCGGACAGGCCGGTGGCGATCCGGTCGCGCAGGGCCGCGCCGACACCGGC
Organism: Cryptosporangium aurantiacum; assembly: GCF_900143005.1. Classification (NCBI taxonomy): domain Bacteria; kingdom Bacillati; phylum Actinomycetota; class Actinomycetes; order Cryptosporangiales; family Cryptosporangiaceae; genus Cryptosporangium; species Cryptosporangium aurantiacum. Next base: position 59,364 of record NZ_FRCS01000027.1, on the reverse strand, counting down.
GGGCAGGCCGCCGGTGTCCAGCCGCCAGTCGGCGCCGAGCCCGCGGGTCAGGGCGGTGAGCACCACGTTGGGGCCGCCGAGCAGCGTCGCCCCCGCAGCGGCCGGTCCGGCGGCGAACCCGGCGATCGCCGCGGCGACAGCCGTCAGGAGGCCCGCGACGCCGGTGAACACCGCCGCCACACTCACCACCGCACGCCGGAAATACTCACCGGGCAGCGACACCGCCCGGCTGCCCACCACCACGACCGCGAGGACGACCGCGAGCCAGAGCAACGCGTGTCCCCAGGTGGCGGACGCGTCGGCGCGCGGCTCCCCCAGCACCTGGACGAGCCCGGACACGTCCCCGGGGCGCAGGGTGCCGGACGGGGTCGGCGCCGACGTTTCGGAGCCGCCCAGCGCGAGCACCGGAGCGAGCAGGAGCGCGAAGCCACCGATCGCGCCGACGACGAACATCACGATCTCGACCGGCCGAAGCTGGCGCTGGGGCCACGGCGAGGGCTGGGGCTGGGGCTGGGGCTGGGGCCGCGCCCGGAGCTGGGGCTGGGCCTGAACCCTCGTCGTCGCTCGGCGTCGGAGCAGCGCTCCGGTCGCCGCCATCGTGACCGCACCGGCGAGCGAGACGCCGAGCGGCATCGCGGACAGCTCCAGTTCGATCCGCGCCGGCAGGAACCCGGTGTCGACCGCGCCGCCGAGCTCGATCGGCACGCCCAGCGCCGCCGCCACCACCAGCGCCACGAGCCGCGGGAGTTCCGAGCCGTCCGCGCCGAGCAGGAGCACCGCCCCGAGGGCCACCGCGACCATCGCGATCAGCGCCGCCGCGCCGGCGACGACCCCCGCCGCGAACGCCCGCCTAGACATCTCGACGCCGGAAGACGCTCGCCGCGGCGACCGTGAGCACCGCGACCGAACCCGTCAGCAGCGCGAACCCCGGCCATGGATCGAGGCTGTGAGGTTCCGGGGTCATCGAGATGACCTGGAGCCCGGCCATCGTCGGCCACCACGTGTGCAGGAAGTCGGACAGGAACGTCGGGAGCGCCGGGATGAACGCCGGGACGAGCAGCGTGATCGCGAACAGCGTCGCCAGCGCGCCCGCGGTCGAGCGCAGCAGCGTGCCCAGCGCGACGCCGAGCAGGCCGGTCGCGGCCAGGTACAGCCCGTAGCCGGTGGCTGCGCGCAGTGCTCCGGGGTCGCCGAGCGTGAGGTGCGGTGCGCCGCCGTCGGCGAGCACCCGCTGTCCGACCAGGAACGCGGTCAACCCCACGACCTGGCCGACGATCAGCGCGACCCCGGTGAACACCAGGGCCTTCGCGGCGAGCAGCCGGCCCCGGCGCGGGACCGCGGTGAGGCTCGTGCGCATCATGCCGGTCGCCCACTCGGACGTGACCACCAGAACGCCGAGGACACCGAGCGTCAGCTGGGCCACCAGGATGCTCCGCAGCCCGACGATCGGGTCGAACTCCGCGCGCTCGGCGGCGCCGGCGGCCTGGTACGCGGTGGCTTGCCCGGCGCTGATCAGCAGCGACAGCCCGATGCCGACCACGGCGGTCCCGGCCAGCGTGTAGGCGGTGGAGCGGAGGCTGACGAGTTTCGTCCACTCCGAACGGACGACGTGCGGCAGGCGGAGGTCGGTCATGATTCGCTCCCCGCCCCGGCGAACTCGACGCTGTCGCTGGTCAGCGCGGTGAAGGCGTCCTCGAGCGACGCGCGCTGCGGCGTCAGCTCGGTCAGCACGATCCCGGCGGCCGCCGCGATGTGACCGATGTCTTCGCTGTCCAGCCCGGTGACCAGCAACTCCCCCGCGGCGTCGGAGCGGATCGTGACCCCGTCCGCGGACAAACGGGCGATCAGGTCCGACGGCGTCGGCGTGCGCACCAGCACCGTGCGATCGCCCTGCGTCAGAACGTCGGGCAGCGGGCAGTCGGCGAGCAGGCGTCCGCGGCCGACGACGACGAGATGGTCGGCGGTCAGCGCCATCTCGCTCATCAGGTGGCTCGACACCAGCACCGTGCGACCCTCGGCGGCGAGCCGCCGCATCAGAGCCCGGATCCACCGGATGCCTTCGGTGTCCAGTCCGTTGACCGGTTCGTCGAACATCAGCACGGCGGGGTCACCGAGCAGCGCCGCCGCGATGCCGAGCCGCTGGCTCATGCCGAGCGAGAACCGGCCGGCTCGCTGCCCGGCGACGTCGGTCAGCCCGACGTCGGCCAGCACCTCGTCGACCCGGGCGTCGGGAAGGCCGTTGCTGCGGGCCAGGCAGCGCAGGTGGCTGCGTGCTGTGCGGGAGGGGTGCACCGCGCGGGCGTCGAGCAGCGCGCCCATCGTCCGCATCGGTTGGGGCAGGTCACGGTAGCGGTGGCCGTCGACGGTCGCGGTGCCGGCCGTGGGCGCGTCCAGTCCGAGGATCACGCGCATCGTCGTGGTCTTGCCTGCCCCGTTCGGGCCGAGGAACCCGGTGACCTGCCCCGGGCGGACGGTGAACGTCAGGTCGTCGACGGCGGTGCGCGCGCCGAATCGTTTCGTCAGGCCGCGGATCTCGATGGTTGCCATGCGGGCACCGTGTCGCCCGCGGGTGACGTCCTCCTGGACGTTTCCTGGGAGCCCGCTGGGTGCCGGGGGCGATCCTGGGAGCGGTCCGTGGGCGCCCGGCGCTGACCTGCGGGGATGTCCGAGCGAGCGGCGAGATTCTCAGCGGGTTCGCCGCTACGGGCCGGCTACGGAGGGGTCGCGCGTGAGGTCGGAATCGGGAACCGCCGTGCGCTGCACCCGACGCATCCAGCTGTTGAAGAGCTCCCGGTATTCGTTGTCGCGCGCCGATCGGTCATCCGGCGAGAGCCGCTCGTAGAACAGGTACGGCGTCACTTTGTCGTCCCGGCTCCACTCCATGAAGGACATGAAGATCTCGCCGTTCTGGAATCGGTAACCGTGCACGATCGATAAACACGCGTACGGCCGCACCTCGATGGTCAGGCCGCGCCGGGCCATGTCGGCTCGGTGCATCGCGACGAATTCCTGGATGCGTGCTTGCATTCGCCGCGACTCGTCCTCCCAATACGCCGGAAACTGTCCGCATTCGGAAATGAACTCCGGCGAGAGACAGTACAGAACGACCTTCCAGTTCGTGGGCTGGGCTCGCGACGTCACCCAGGCGGAGAGCTGCGGCCACACGGCCGCGAGAGTGTGGCCGAGCACCTCCACTTCACACGGATCGGCCCGGTGCGGATGCGGTGTGTCGCGAAGCCGGTCGACGATCTCGCTGATGTCGTAGATCACGTTGTCGCTGACCTGCTTTTCCAGGGCGCGACGCATGGCGCGAACATCGCGTCCGAGTTGGTAGATCGCGATGATGCACACTTCGAGCATCACGGCGACCAGAGCAGCGATAGCTGCCGTATCGAGCTTGAATACGTACCGCTCGAGGACCGCACGGGTCGGCTCGATCGTCGCGAGAACAAGATAGGTTCCGGTGACCAAGGTCAGGCCGACCGTCACTCTTTCCCAGATTCTCCGCGTACTGCGCGCCACGCTGGTCATTCGCTTTTCGTCCCCGGAACCCTCCACTACACCCCCCAGCGAATTCCTTTGGGGAATGTTACCCTCCGGTTCACCTGCGGGCTACCTGCGGAATGGAGGCCGTGTCCACAGTGACTCAGGCCCGGCGCGGGCCTCGGCTCAGGCCGGGCTGCGGCGGCGCCACGTCGCGGATGAACGCCTGCAGGTCGTTGAGCGTGAAGCTGCTGTGCGGCCGGCCGAACTGTTGCCAGTATCGGTCGAGGGCCCAGTCCAGCGCGTCGTCGACGGACACGCCGTTGGCGCGCTGCAGCGCGACCATCGCCATGATGAAGGCGGAGGTCTCCTTCGAGTACAGGACATCAGGGTACTTCTGCGGCATGCAGCGGACGCTATGCGCAGGCTGGTCCGTCCAAGTCACAAGAGTCTCGAACTAGACACCGGCCGGCCGCGAATCGGCCGCTGGCGCGCGCAGGACGGCAAGCGCGGTCGCGCGGCATCCGCCGGCCAGCAGCAGGCCGAGTCCGATCCCCAGAACCGGGAGACCCAGACCGAACGGCAGGTTCGCCACCGGGTTCAGCGCGTCCTTCTCCGGCACCATGGCAAAGCTGACCGCCACCACCGCACTCGACATGACCAGCGTCCCGGCCGTCGCGACCAGACCGGTCATCGCCGCGGCCGCGGAACCTCCGGCCCACAGCGCGGCGCCGAGTGCCACCGCGAGCCAGACGAATGTGAAGAGCGTCCACCCGCCGCCGCTGCTCAGACCCGCGTACGACCAGCCGGAGAACCACCATTCGTAGTCATCGCCGAGCTTGAACCAGGGCATCAGGTATCCGGCGAGCGCGAACAGAGCTCCGAGGACCATGGCGATGTCGGGTTTGGGGCGCAGGCTCGCAACGTCGTCCACGCCCGCGACCGTAGCCAACGCCGAGCCCGCCGAGGCTCGATTCCCTCGGGCCGTGAAGCGGATTGCATTTGGGAGGGCCCCGCGTCTTCCAAACGCAATCTGCCTGGGCGGTCAGAAGCGCCGCAGCTCGAGGTAGGAGTTGATGATCCAGCCTTCGTCGCCGCCGTGTCTGACAAAACGCCAGTCCACGATCTCGCCGCTGGGCGCCGGTCCGGGTTGGAGCACCGGGCGGCCGTCCTCCGCTGCGTCATAGATGTCGCAGGTTCCTTGCACCAGGCGCGCGACTTGGGTGTTGCTGGTACCAGGTTCGGTGCGCATGCGGGCGGCCGTGGCGAGGATGCAGTACTCGGTGGGGCTCGGCGCCGCCTCTTCGGTGGGTACGTCGGTGACCGTTGGCTCCTCGGCCGTGTCCGTCGGCGCACTGGTCGGCGGCGGAGGCTCGACCACCGCCTCCGACGTCGGCACCGCCTCCGATGGGGGCACCGCCTCCGATGGGGCGGTGAGCGTCGTCCCGTCGCGGTCGCTCTGCACGACGAACGCGGCGGCAGCGCCGAGACCGGCCACCAGCAGCGCGGCGAGGACCACGACCGCCGCGAAGGGCGGAGGTCGTCGCTGCCTGCTGGGGCCATCGGCGCTGGCCGCTGGTGGCGCGACCAGACCGGACCATCGCCACTCCCCTGCCGGATCAGAAAACGACGACGCCGCCGAATCAGCGGACGACGGCGGCTCGACGGGCGGTGGCGCGTCGACGGGCGGCGGCGCCTCGACGGGCGGCGGCGCCGCGCCGGTGCCACGGTGCCACGGTGAGTCCCCGCGAGGCGGCGCCTCGTCCGACGCCCGTGACCAGGGCGACCGGGGCGGAACGCCCGGCCGATCGGGGCTCATCCCGTGCCGCCGGTAATCGTGGAGGCGACCGTGACGAGGTCGGCCACCGGCGAAGCAACCACCCCGGCTGCCCCGAGCGCCGCACCGATCCGCTGGAGCAGCGTCCGAACCCGTCTGCCGTCCGGCTCCGCGCGGTGCAGTTCCGCGAGCGCGGTCTCGAGATCGGCGAGCAGGTCGTCGGTCTGGTCGAGACGCTCGCGGTTGCGCTGCAGCGCCGCACGAATTTCCACGGCGAGCTCGTCGATCCGAGTGTCCACCGGCCGCACGACGGTGTTGTCGCGCCCCAGAACGGAATTGGTGATCGAGACGTCGCCCGAGCCGCTGCTGGACACGCCGTAGTTGACGGAGTCGTTCATCGCGATCCCTCCCTGGTCACGTTGCCCTGCCCCATCACCGAGTTGCTGACCGTCGTGCTGCCGGATCCGAGGTTCTGGACGCCGTAGTTCGCGTTGGAAATCGACGTGTTGAGCACGTTGACGATTCGTTCGCCGAGTTCGGACACGTCGACTCCGGCGTCGACGAGGTATTCCTTCAGGTCCGCGAGCAGACGGCGTTCGACCAGCTTCAGAAAGCGGAAGGCGTCGCTGCGTTGGAAATAGTTCTCCGGCTTGACCGCGCCGATCTCGCGGATGCTGACGACCGCCCCCCGATCTCCCCACGGCTGGCTGTCGAAAACCAGCGCCGATTCGGCGAGCCGACCCCGGAGCCGCTCGCCGAGCGCGGTTACCACGCGCACCGGCGAGGTCAGGATGACGCCCGGCATCTCCCGGATCCCGCGCCAGCCGGCTCTGCTTCGCGCGGGTTGCCCCACGCCACCGATCTGGTGAACCTGGTGGAAGTGGGCCGGCGTCGGCGGCAACAGCAGCGACGTGAACTCGACGTGGAGCATCCCGGCCTGAAGCGTGACCAGCACGTACGTCGTCGTGACGATTTCGCCGCCCCACCCGCTGGCCTGGGCGACGAGTTCGTAGCGGGCGGGTCCGTCCGGGTCGCGGATGACCTCGTCCCGTTCGGCGCGTGTGGGCACCTCACCGGCGAACGGAGAGCGGTAGCGGCCGGCAGAAACATCTGTTCGCCGGCGACGGCCGTGTCGAGCCTCTGGGTGGGGTGTCGCTCGGTGGCGCGGAGTTCGTCGAACCGGCGGCGCAAATGCTCGATCAGGTCCACGGCGTCGAACGGGGCCGGGTGCTGTTCCACCTCCTCGCCCGTCCACGGACGCTCGCCCGGTTGCACGGCCGGCATCAGGCGGAGAGCGAAAGACCAGTCCCGCAGGACCCAGCCCGCGCCCACGAACGGCTCGAACCCCGCATACCGAACGACCGCCGGATACTGCTGGCGTCCGATCGTGCGCATGCGCTCGGTGAGGTGGGCGCGCCAGTCCTGATCGTGGGTGGCCAGCCCGTCGATCGCGCGCTGCGCCGCGCTCCGGTATCCGACGGTCGCAATGGGAATAAGCAGGGCGACGAGGACCGCGAGCCAGGTTCGCGGTTCGACACCGTCGGCCCCGCCCGGACCTGACGAACCGCCGACCGCGAGGTCGAACAGGTAGGTGATCAGAGATTCGAGGTTCGACAGTCCCAAGGCAGCGCCCACGACGACCACGACCACCCAGAGCGCCGACAACCGCAGAGCCCGGGCGAACAGCTCGCCGACCGTCACGTCGCTTTCTCGCCCGTATTTGATCAGGAGTAGGGCGCGCCGGACGAGCGTGCCGAAGTCCCCGATCACGTAGATCACCAGCGCGATGCCGAGTACCGCGGCCCCGACGGTCCCCGAGAGCAGGAACGTCGTGAACAGCGAGAGCAGAACCACCGCGTCACGGGCGAATTCCCACCGCCACGCCTGCCAGCAATGGAACAGCACGAGCGTGGCGTCAAAGCCATGGGAGGGCGCGACAGCTCGCGCCGGCTGAAAATAGACCTGGTTGATCGCGGCCCGGCGGAAATCCCGGTCGACGTAGGCACCGGTCGCGAGATGTGTCGTGGCGTCCGAACGGGACAGGTCGGCCCGTTTCCGCGACCGGCCGGTTTTGGACGCCGTTCGTTGGTCAACCATCGTGGTCCCCCCCACCATGCACTGCGACGCGCAGCGGGATCTGATGCTGCCGGGCAGCACGCGAGCCCGCTAGACACCATCCGGCGGGCATTCGCCCGGCCCGGCGGAGGCGCCTGCGTCGAAGCATCCACAATGCGGAGTGCGGCCCGGCGGTGATATCAGCCGTACAGCGTCAACAGCGTCGCCGGATCGGCCCGGGGAAGGACAGCCGCTGACCCTGCTCACGGGCGGCCCGCGCGGCCGACTGACCGCATCGCGTAGAGTTCTAGAGGAATCCTCTAGAACGCTCGGGGTGCGATGGCCAGGGACGGACGAACACGACTGCTCACGGCGGCGTTGACGCTGCTGGACGAGCGCGGCGTCGTCGCCGTGTCCGCCGAGGACATCCGGGTGGCCGCCGGGGCCAGCGTCGGAAGCCTCTACCACCACTTCCCGACCGGGAAGCCGGCGCTGGTCAGCGCCGTCCTCGACGAGTGGCTCGGCCGCTACCGCGCCGAATCGCTCGCTGCCCTGACCAGCGCGAGCGGGCACGAAGCCGGGATCCGCGCGGTAGTCGGACATTTCCTGCAGTGGGCCGAGGACCATCCCGCGGCCGCACGCGTCCTGCTGCGTTTCGAAGTCGACCCGCCTCCGGAGCGGCCGCTGCCGGCCACTCCGGAGCCGGATCGAGGTGAGGGGCCGACGTTTCTGGAGTCGGTGACTACCTGGCTCACCACCCACGGCCATCCCGACGCCACGCCTACGCCGATCGCCGTCCTCCTCGCGCTCTGGGTGGGCCCGGCGAAGGAGTACACGCGTGGCTGGCTGGCCGGTCGCAGCCCGCACCCGCCCCACGAGGTTGCGGCGCCCGTCGCCGACGCCGCGTGGCAGAACGTCCACCGTCTCCGACCGGCCGAGGGAGGCCCCCGATGACCACTGGCGCCGATCGCCTGACCCACGCGTTGACCCTGTTCGACCGGGCGGTACGCGACGTCCCGGACGGCCGGTGGGACGCTCCGTCCCCCTGTGCGGACTGGACCGCCGCCGCGGTCGTCGGCCACGTGATCGGTGGCCTCGCGATGATCCGGACGATGGTGGCAACCGGGCGGCGTCCCGAACCGCCGTCCGGTGATCCGGCAGTACTCGCGGGCGACCGGCCCGCCGAGACGTGGGAGACCGCCCGTTCCGACCTGCTCGCGACGCTCGCGGCCGCCGACCCCGACGGCACGATCAGCACCCCCGGCGGCGACTTGCCGATCGACGTCGGGCTGGGACAGGCCAGCCTCGAACTGCTCGTGCACGGCTGGGACCTCGCGACCGCGGTCGGACACCCGTTCGCGATCCCGGACGCGCTCGCCGAGCCGCTGCTCGCCGAACTCGAACCCCTCGACGCGGCGCTGCGCCCGACCGGCATGTACGGCGTCCGCGTTCCGGTGGCCGCCGACGCCACCCCGCAGGAACGGCTCCTCGCGTTCCTCGGCCGCACGCCGACCCTGGAACGCGCCTAGCGCTCAGCCCGCGACGACGTCGCGGATGTTCGCGCCGGGGCCGTCGATGTTCCAGGCCACCACCCGCCGCGGCCGGATCCGCAGCACCTCCGGGCTGAAGCCCGGGAGCAGCGCCTCGGCCCGCGACAGCAGCACCGCGGTGCCGCGGATCTCCAGGCCGCGCCCCCGCTGCCCGCCCGGGCCCACCGGCGTCGCCGACTCGTCGTCGACCACAAAACTCACCCGCGGGTCCGCCTCGACGTTCCGGGACTTCTGCGAGCGGGACAGCTCCGGTCCCCCGATGTCGATCGTCTCCGCGTCGGCGTCCCAGAAGTACGCGACGGGCTTGACCTGTGGCGTTCCGTCCGGGCCGATCGTGCCCAGGTGACCGCGCCGCTGGGCGGCGAGGTACTGACGCTCGTCCGAAGTGAAAGTCATGACCTCACCGTGCGCCCTCAACCCGACTTCAGGTCAAGCCCGATGACATCATCGGGCCGGTGAGAGCGCGCGGACTTCTGCTGGTGGTGCTTCTGCTCGGAGCCTGCGGCTCCGGTCCCGATGAGCCGGACGTCTTACGCCCGGCGATGAACAGCCCGTCACCGAACATCACCGCGACGACGCCCGGCGCGGCACCGAGCGGACCCCAGTGCCTCGCACCGGGCGTCGAGGTGTCGATCGGCGAGACCAACGGCGCGATGGGCCTCCGTATGGTCGGCCTCACTCTCCGTAACTGCGGGACGGACGTCTACCGCGTCGAGGGGTACCCCGTGATCACGGTCCTCGACGAAGAGCGGAACCCCCTCGATGTCGCGGTCCTCCACGGCACCGAGCACGTCCACCGGATGGAGCACTTCGCCGGGCCGCCGGAAGTCCTCGACGTCCCGCCGGGCGGCACGGTCGGCGCGGCGCTGGTCTGGCGCAACCTGACCACCGACGCCGCGACGGTCGCACGCGGCGCCTACCTGCGCGTCGCTCCGGCCACCGGGCAGCCCGCCCACACGCTGGAGTTCCCCGTCGACCCGGGCAACACCGGCCGGCTCGCGGTGAGCCCGTGGACCCGCCTGCGCTGACTCGATTCTGACCCCAGCAGTGCGCGAATCCGACCTGGATGCGAAGCTGTGAAAGCGCTATCACACCAGGAAAGCGAGGACCCGCATGTCCTTCCCCGCTGATTTTGTATTCGGCTCCGCCACTGCCTCGTACCAGATCGAAGGGGCGGTGAACGAGGACGGCCGCGGCCCGTCGATCTGGGACACGTTCAGCCACACACCGGGCAAAGTGCTCAACGGCGACACCGGTGACGTCGCCGACGACCACTACCACCGGCTCGACGCCGACCTCGACCTGATGGCCGAGCTGGGCCTGGAGGCGTACCGGTTCTCGATCGCCTGGCCCCGGGTGATCCCGGCCGGCCGCGGCGCGGTCAACCAGGCCGGCCTGCACTTCTACTCCCGCCTGGTCGACGGGCTGCTGGCGCGGAACATCCGCCCGGTCGCCACGCTCTACCACTGGGACCTCCCCCAGGCCCTGGAGGACGAGGGCGGCTGGACGGTTCGCAGCACGGCCGAGGCGTTCGCCACCTACGCGCGCGTCGTCGGTGAGGCCCTCGGCGACCGGGTGCACACCTGGACGACGCTGAACGAGCCCTGGTGCTCGGCCTACCTCGGCTACAGCTCCGGCGTCCACGCGCCGGGGCGGACCGAGCCGAAGGCCGCGCTCGAGGCCGTGCACCACCTGAACCTGGCCCACGGCCTGGCGCTCCGGGAGCTCCGGCAGGTCGTCCGGCCCGACGCGCAGTTCTCGGTGACGCTCAACCTGCACGTCTTCCGGCCGGTCGGCGAGTCCGGCGAGGCCGCACGCCGCACGCTGGACGCGCTGGCCAACGGCGTCTTCCTCGGCCCGATGCTGGAGGGTGCCTACCCGGAGCACGTGCGGGAGGTGACCCGCGAGATCACCGACTGGTCGTTCGTCCTGGACGGCGACCTCGACCTGATCCGGCAGCCGATCGACGTCCTCGGCGTGAACTACTACAGCACCACGCGGGTCCAGGTCTGGGACGGTACCGGCGAGTTCCAGCGCGCCGACGGCCACGGAGCGTCCGCGGCGACCGCCTGGCCCGGCGCGGACGACATCGAGTTCCTGCCGACCGACCCGCCGCACACCGACATGGGCTGGAACATCGACCCGCTGGGGCTCGAGGAGTTGCTCGTCGAGCTGCACGAGCGGTACCCCGGTCAGCCGCTGATGGTCACCGAGAACGGTGCCGCGTTCCCGGACGTCGTCGTGGACGGTCAGGTGCACGACGCCGACCGGACCGACTACGTGCGCCGGCACCTGCAGGCCGTGCTCAACGTCCGGGAGAAGGGCGTCGACGTGCGCGGCTACTTCCTCTGGTCGCTGCTCGACAACTTCGAGTGGTCGTACGGCTACTCGAAGCGATTCGGCATCGTCCGCGTCGACTACGACACGCTCGAGCGCACGCCGAAGGACAGCGCCCGCTGGTACGCGGGCGTGGTGGCGAGCCGCACGCTCGACTGACGCGAGGCCCCGGCCGCGGCGGCTGCGCCGCGGCCGGGGACGATCAGCTCCCCACCTGGTCCGCGCTGTAGTAACCGCTGCCGACGAGAACCGACTCGTAGTTCGACTTGTCGACGCTCACCGGCTGCAGCAGGTACGTGGGGACGACCTTCACCCCGTTGTTGAACTGCGCGGTGTCGTTGATCTGCGGCTCCCCGCCGGTGAGCGCCGCGTCGGTCATCTGCGACGCGGCCTGGGCCAGCTTGCGGGTGTCCTTGAACACCGTGTGCCCCTGCTCGCCGGCCGCGATCAGCCGCACCGACTCCAGCTCGGCGTCCTGGCCGGTGAGCTTCGGCAGCGTGGCACCGCGGTACCCGGCGGCCTTGACCGCGGTGAGGATGCCCCGCGTCAGGTCGTCGTTGGGCGAGAGCACCGCGTTGAGGCGGGCGGACCCGTAGTACTCGTCCAGGATCCGCGTCATCCGCTGCCGGGCGACGGCCGAGCTCCAGCCTGCGGTGGTGACTTCTTCGAACGACGTCTGCCCGCTCCGGACCACGAGCGTGCCGTCGGAGATATAGGGCCGCAGCACGCTCATCGCGCCGTCGAAGAACATCTGCGAGTTGTTGTCGTCGGCCGAGCCCGCGAACAGCTCGATCGTGTACGGCCCGCCGCCGGCTTTGAGCCCGAGCGCCTCCGCGAGGTACGTGCCCTGGAGCACCCCGACCCGGGTGTTGTCGAACGTCGCGTAGTAGTCGACGTCGGCCGTCTCCCGGATCAGCCGGTCGTAGGCGATCACGGTCATCTTCGCGGCGGCGGCCTTCGCCAGGACCGCGGTGAGGCCGGTCGAGCTGACCGCGCCGACGATCAGCGCCCGCGCGCCGCTGGAGATCATCGCCTCGAGCTGGGCGATCTGCTTGGCCTGATCGTCGTCCGCGTACTCCAGGTCCGTGGTGTAGCCCATCTTGCCGAACTCGTACACCAGATTGTCGCCGTCGATGAGCCACCGCGCGGAGACGGTGGTCGGCAGCGCGATCCCGATCCGGCCCTTGTCCGTGGCGGCGTCGTCGCCGTCGCCGGACGAGTCGGAGCACCCGACCGCCACGAGCACGACCGCGACGATCAACGCCGACAGCCGAACGAACCGTGGATACCGCATCTGCGTCTCCCGGAGCAAAGGGCTCTTCCCAGTCCCGTCGGTCACCCGCCGCCGGATCTGAGACGACTTGACCCACAGACACGCGTGTGAACAGCGTTAATTGCGTGGCTTCCGGGGGTTGCCCCAGAATGTGGCCTCGGCGCTGCCGTCCGGTGCGCCGCTCATTGACCCGGGGACGTACATGCCGATCGAGCAGACCGAGATCGCCGAACCGACGCCGACCTCGGGTGGGGCGCCGACGCCACCGGACGACACGGACGCCGCGACGAACGCGGCCGGACCACCACGGCGCCGGAAGTACCTGATCGCGCTCGGCGTCGTCGTCATTCTGCTGTTAGGCGTTGTCGGCAGTTGGACCGCGTACTCCTCCACCGGCCTGACGGCGTTCCCCGCCCCCAGCACGGCCAGCCGGATCCAGTACGCGGACGGCAACACGTTCGCCACATTCGCCACCGAGAACCGGACGATGCTCCGGCGCGAGGATCTGCCCGCCCCGGTGCGGGACGCGGTGCTCGCCGCCGAGGACCCCGACTACTACTCCTCCGGCAGCTCCGCGATCGGCGCCACCACTGGGGCGATCCGCAGCCTGATCACCGGCAGCGGAGGCGACGACTCGATCGCCGAGAAATACGTCCGGCTCGTCGACGCCCAGGACGGCCGCACCGCACGCGCGAAGACCGTGATCCGCGCGCAGAAGCTCGAACGGTCCTGGAGCAAGGACGAGATCCTGATCGCCTACCTGAACACGCTGTACTTCGGACGCGGCGTGTGGGGCCTGCGCGAGGCGGCGACCGCCTACTTCGGAAAGGACGTCGGCAAGCTCACGGTCGCGGAAGGCGCGGTACTCGCCGCGTTGATCGGCGACCCGACGCGGACGGATCCGCAGAAGGACCCCGGGGCGGCCGAGGACCGCTGGAACGACATTGTGGACGCGATGGTGCGCGCCGGCACGCTGAGCGCCGACGACCGCCGCGCACTGACGTACCCGAAGGTCCTGGCGCAATCGCGCTCGGCCACCGCGTGGCGCAACGGGGCGACCGGGGTGCTCGGCGACCGGATCGAGAACGAACTGCTCAAACTCGGCTTCAGCGCCGCGCAGATCAACACCGGCGGCCTGACCGTCCGGACCACGATCGACCCGGCCGCCCAGCGGGCCGCGACGCGCGCCGCGGAGGCCCACGTCAATCCGCGGAGCGGAGACCCCGCGCTGGAGACCGCGATGGTGTCGATCGTCCCGACGACCGGCGCGGTCACCGCGTACTACGGCGGTGACCGGGGCTACGGCAACGCCGACCTGGCCTCGCGCGTCGCGCCCCACCCGGCAGGCGCGGTGTTCGCACCGTTCGCGCTGGCGACCGCGCTGACCGACGGCTACGGCATCGACTCACTGTGGAACGGCACCTCCGGCCAGAGCTTCAAGGACGCCCCCGCGCCGGTCACCAATCCCGGCGGCGACAGCTCCTGCGGGCCGCGCTGCTCGCTGACCTCGGCCACCGTGAAGTCGGTCTCCACCGTCTACTGGGCGCTGACCCAGACGGTGGGCGCCCGGAAGGTCGCCGGGACCGCGGACGCCGCCGGAATTCGCCAGTTGGACGGGCAGACGGGTGCGCAGAACGTCGACTCGTCGCTCGGTCTCGGCCGGACCAGCGTGACCGTGCTCGACCTGGCCTCCGCGTACGCGACGATCGCGAACAACGGCCTCTACCGCGAGCCGTACTTCGTGACCCAGGTGCTCGACGGGGACGGGACGACCGTGCTCTGGGACCGCGCGTCGCACACCTCCGCCGCGAAGAAGGCCTGGTCCGCCGAGGTCGGCCGGGACCTGTCCTACGTCCTGCAGCAGGCGTACGCCGCCGACCCGTCGGTCGCGATCGGCCGGCCGGCCGCGATCAAGTCCGGCGGTCAGCGGTACGGGGACTCCTCGGACGCCTGGCTCGCCGGGTACACGCCCCAGCTCGCGACCACGGTCTGGACGGGGAAGGCCAAGAGCACCCCGATCCCGAGGCGCCAGGCCACGGACGGCCGGATCGACGTCACCGGCTCCGGGGTTCCGGGCGCGATCTGGCGGGACTACATGAAGACGGCGGTGGCCTCGCAGCCGGTCGTGAAGTTCGCACCGCCGGTGCGCGGCGGGACGAAGAAGGGCAACGCCGGTTAGGTAGGTCAGCGCTTGGGGCGCCGGTCGACGATCCGGCGCATCTTGCCGACCGACCGCTCGATCCTGCCCGGCTCGACGACCTCGACCGACACCGAGACGCCGATCCGGTTCTTGACCAGCCGCTGCAGCTCCAGACCGGCCTCGGCGGCGTCCGTGGCCGGTGCGGACTCCCGCCGCTCGACCCGCACGGTCATCGCGTCGAGGTGGCCCTCGCGATCCAGGACGCACTGGAAGTGCGGGCTGAGCGGGGCCGTGCCGAGGATCAGCTCCTCGACCTGCGTCGGGAACAGGTTCACGCCGCGCAGGATGATCATGTCGTCGGTCCGCCCGGTGATCTTCTCGATCCGGCGCATCGTCCGCGCGGTGCCGGGCAGCAGCCGGGTCAGGTCCCGCGTGCGATAGCGGATCACCGGCATCGCCTGCTTGGTCAGCGACGTGAGGACGAGTTCGCCCTCCTCGCCGTCCGGTAACACCTCGCCGCTGATCGGGTCGACGATCTCCGGGTAGAAGTGGTCCTCCCAGACGTGCAGGCCGTCCTTGGTCTCGACGCACTCGTTCGCCACGCCGGGGCCGATGATCTCGGACAGCCCGTAGATGTCGACGGCGTGCATGTCCAGGCGCTGCTCGATCTCGCGCCGCATGTCGTTGGTCCACGGCTCGGCGCCGAAGATGCCGACCCTGAGGCTGGTCGCGCGGGGATCGTCGCCCTGACGCTCCATCTCGTCGACGAGCGCGAGCATGTAGGACGGCGTCACCGTGATGACGTCCGGGCGGAAGTCCCGGATGAGCTGGACCTGCCGCTCGGTCATACCGCCGGAGACCGGCACCACCGTACAGCCGAGTTTCTCCGCACCGGCGTGGGCGCCGAGGCCACCGGTGAACAGCCCGTAACCGTAGGCGTTGTGCAGGATCATGCCCGCGCGGCCTCCGGCCGCACGGATGCTGCGGGCGACGACCGTCGCCCACACGTCAAGGTCCTCCTGGGTGTAGCCGACGACGGTCGGCCGCCCGGTCGTTCCGGACGACGCGTGAATGCGGACGACACGCTCGCGCGGTACCGCGAACATGCCGAACGGGTAGTTGCGCCGCAGGTCCTCTTTGGTGGTGAACGGCAGCGTGGCCAGCGCGTCGAGCGTTGTGACGTCGTCCGGGTGCACGCCGGCGGCGTCGAACGCCGCGCGGTAGTGGGCGACGTTGTCGTAGGCGTGCCGGAGCGTCCACCGCAGGCGCCGCAGCTGCAGCGCGCGGAGCTCGTCGACCGACGCGGTCTCGATCGGCTCCAGATCGCCGGGGCGAGGGCTCAGATCGTCCATCCCCCGAGCCTGTCACCTGCGGTGACGACCGACTTGACCGTTCGCGCAAGGCTCTTGACCGGACGCCCACACCTGGCATCGTGTGACGGGAGGCACCGGAACAAGGGAGTTCCACGATGACCGTTGAGCTGCACGAGGGCCCGGGTGCCGAATTCGAGGAGTGGGAAGACGCGATCAGCCGGACGTTCGTGCCGCTCCGGGCGTGCCGTCCGGCCGCGTCGGTCACGGGCTTCCGCGGTGACGTGACGGCCACTTCGTTCGGTTCGGTGGTGCTCGCCGAGGTGCGGACGGCGTCCGCGACCGACGTCGAGCGCACGCCGCGCCTGATCCGGCAGACCGACCCCGAGCTGTACAAGTTCGGGCTGCAGCTGTCCGGCTCGTGCGTGCTCGAACAGGACGACCGGCAGGCCCGCCTCGACCCCGGCGACCTCGCGATCTACGACACGTCCCGCCCGTACCGGATCGCGTGCAGCGACGGGTTCGCGATGATCGTCGCGATGTTCCCGCGCCATCTCGTCCACTTACCGGAGCAGCGGATGGCGGAGCTGACCGCGGTCCGGCTGTGCGGCGACACCGGTCTCGGGCGGCTGGTCGCGCCGCTGCTGCGCGGGTTGACGTCCGAACTCGACGGCGACCGGACCGGGATCACCACCCACCTCGGCGACGCGATCGTCGACCTGGTCACCGCGGCGCTGGCCGAGCGGATGGCGCTGCCCTCGACGGCCGGCGCGCGGGACCCGCACCGGGCGCTCGTCACGCAGGTCCGCGCGTACATCGACCAGCATCTGCCGGAGAGCACGCTGTGCACGCAGAGCATCGCCGAGGCGCACTTCGTCTCCGCGCGGCTGCTGCAGAAGGCGTTCGAGGCCGAGGGGACGTCGGTCTCGGCGCTGATCCGCAGCCGCCGCCTGGAGCGGTGCCGCCGGGATCTCGTCGACCCGTTCCTCGCGGACGTGCCGCTCGCGGTGATCGGCCACCGCTGGGGGTTCCCCGACGCGGCGCACTTCTCGCGGCTGTTCCGCGGCGTGTTCGGCGCGTCGCCCCGCGCCTACCGCAAGGCCCACGTCCGTCTGCGCTGAGCGGCCCCGGCGGCCGCGACCGGCTCAGCGGCCGCGACCGGCTCAGCGGCCGCTGAACGTGGGCTTCTGCTTGGACAGGAACGCCTCGACGGCCCCGGCGTGGTCGGCGGTGAGGCCGAGGGCGGCCTGTTCCCGGGACTCGGCGGCCAGGGCGGCGTCGAGCGCACCGGCGAACAGGCGCTTGGTCGCCGCGTAGGCGGCGGTCGGGCCCCCGGCGAGCTCGGCGACCAGCGCCCTTCCGGCCGCGTCGACGTCGGCCCTGGCCACGACCGTGCCCGACACGCCCCAGGTCAGCGCGTCCGCGGGGGTGAACGACGTGCCGCGCAGCACCAGCTCCCGTGCCCGCGACACCCCGACTGCTGCGGCCAGCGTCGCCGAGAGTCCGGAGTCGCAGGTCAGCCCGATCGCGGTGAACGCGGTTGCGAGCACCGCGTCCTCGGCGAACACCCGCAGGTCACAGGCGAGCGCCAGGGCCAGCCCCGCCCCCACGCAGGTCCCGTTGACCGCGGCGACGACCGGTTTGTCCATCGTGGCCAGCAGCCGGACGATCGGCGCGTAGTCGCGCTCGACGGTGTCGAACGCGTGCGCCGGGTCGGCGCGCAGGGCCTCGGCGTGCTCGGCGAGGTCCTGGCCGACGCAGAACGCGTCGCCGGCGCCGGTGAGCAGCACCGCCCGGACGCCCTCGTCGGCCGCGGCCTGCGCCAGCGTGGTGTGCAGCTGCGCCTTCGCGGCGGCGTCCAGCGCGTTGCGTCGGCGTGGGCGGTTCAGCGTGACGACGACGGCAGCACCCACCCGCTCGGCCAGGACTTCGCTCACGGCCACTCCTTCGCGACCAGCGTCAGGACGTCGTAGGTCGCCACCGGTTTGTCGTCCTGGTTGGTGACGAGCGCGTCCCAGCGGACCTCGCCGTAGTCGGCGGTGTTGCGCGGGGTGATCTGCGTGACGGTGAGCGTCACCGCGATGCTGTCGCCCGCTTTCACCGGCGTCAGGAAGCGCAGGTTGTCGACGCCGAAGTTGGCCAGGACCGGGCCCGGCGACGGTTCGACGAACAACCCGGCGGCCAGCGACACGACCAGGTAGCCGTGGGCGACGATGCCGCCGAACAGCGGGTTGCGCGCCGCGGCTTCGGCGTCGGTGTGCGCGTAGAACGTGTCGCCGGTGAACTCGGCGAAGTGCTCGATGTCGCCGAGGCTGATCGTCCGCCGCGCAGACCGGATCGCGTCGCCGATCCGCAGGTCGGCGAGGCTCTTCCGGAACGGGTGGACGTCACTCTCGCGCCGCGCGGCGCCGGTGGTCCAGCGTCCGGTGATCGCGGTGAGCAGGTCCGGGGACGCCTGGACCGCGGTGCGTTGCAGGTGGCCGAGGACCGCGCGGATGCCGCCCAGTTCCTCGCCGCCGCCGGCGCGCCCGGGGCCACCGTGGACGAGCGTCGGCAGCGGTGAGCCGTGCCCGGTGGACTCCGCGGCGTCGTCCCGGTCGAGGACCAGCACCCGGCCGTGCCAGGGCGCGAGCCCGAGCACGACCGACCGGGCGACGTCCGGATCGTGGGTGACCACCGACGCGACGAGGCTGCCCCGGCCGCGGGCGGCCAGCGTGACCGCCTCGTCCACGTCCGCGTACGCCAGCACGGTGCTGACCGGCCCGAACGGTTCGATGTCGTGCGGCTCGGGGGCGCCGGAAGCCGCGCGCAACACCAGCGGGGTGACGAACGCGCCGCGCTCGGGGTCCCCGTCGAGAACCGTCCCGCCGTCCGGGTCACCGAACACCACGTCGGCGCCCGCCCGCAGCGCCTCGACGGCCTTCCGTACCTCGTCGCGCTGGCCGAGGCTCGCCAGCGGGCCCATCCGGACGTCGGGGTTGCGCGGGTCGCCGACCGTGATCCTCGACAGCCGCGCGCCGAGCGCCTCGATCACCGCGTCCCGCAGACCCGAGGGAACCAGCACCCGGCGGATCGCCGTGCACTTCTGCCCGGCCTTGACGGTCATCTCGGTGACGACGCCCTTGACGAACAGGTCGAACTCCGGGTCGTCCGGCCGGACGTCCGGGCCGAGGATCGAGCAGTTCAGCGAGTCGGCCTCGACGCCGAGTCGCACGCCGCCGTCGACGACGTTCGGGTGACGCCGCAGGATGCCCGCGGTGTGCGCGGAGCCGGTGAACGCGATCGAGTCCTGCACGGTCAGCTCGTCCAGGAGGTTCCCCGCGCTGCCGGAGATCAGCTGCAGCGCCCCGGCGGGCAGCAGCCCGGACCCGAGGATGTGCCGGACGGTCAGCTCGGTGAGGTACGCGGTCTGGCTGGCGGGTTTGACGATCGTGGGCAGCCCGGCGAGGAACGCCGGGGCGAGCTTCTCCAGCATTCCCCAGACCGGGAAGTTGAACGCGTTGATCTGGACGGCGACGCCCGGCCGCGAGGTGTAGACGTGCCGGCCGACGAACGTCCCGCCCTTGCCGAGCTGTTCGACGCCGCCGTCCAGGACGATCGTGTCGTTGGGCAGTTCGCGGGTGCCGCGGCTGGCGTAGCTGAACAGCGTCCCGATGCCGCCGTCGACGTCCACCGCGGTGTCCCTGGCGGTGGCGCCTGTGTGCGCCGATAGTGTCGTGAGCTCGTCTTTCACGCCGGTCAGGTGCTTGGCGACGGCCTTGAGCAGCGCCGCCCGCTGGTGGAACGTCAACGCGCGGATCGCGGGGCCGCCCACGTCGCGCGCGTGGCGCACCATCGCCGCGACGTCCAGGCCGCGGCTGGAGATGCGGGCGACCTCCTCACCGGTGGCCGCGTCGAGCAGCGGTTCGCCCTCGTCCTCGGCGCGGATCCAACGTCCGGCTGCGTAACTCTCGAGCAACGTGGCCACGGTGCCTCCTCGATCGCCGGTTGCGCAGGGTGGCAGGCGCGTGCCACGGTATTACAGACCGATCGTTAAGTAAATGCTCCCGCAGCCTTCTCGGAGGAGCCATGACGACGACCGTCGAGGAGCTCCAACACACCTTCGACGCGGTGATCGCGCACCACGACCGGATCGAACCGCGCGACTGGATGCCCGACGCCTACCGCAAGACGCTGGTGCGGCAGATCGCCCAGCACGCGCACTCCGAGATCATCGGCATGCAGCCGGAGGGCAACTGGATCGGCCGGGCGCCGTCGCTGCGGCGCAAAGCGATCCTGCTCGCGAAGGTGCAGGACGAGGCCGGGCACGGCCTGTACCTCTACGCGGCGTGCGAGACGCTCGGAGTGTCCCGCGAGGAGCTGGTCGAGGCGCTCCTGACCGGCAAGCAGAAGTACTCGTCGATCTTCAACTACCCGACGCTGTCCTACGCGGACGTCGGGACGATCGGCTGGCTGGTCGACGGCGCCGCGATCTGCAACCAGGTCCCGCTGTGCCGCACCTCGTACGGGCCGTACGGGCGGGCGATGATCCGGATCTGCAAGGAGGAGTCGTTCCACCAGCGGCAGGGTTACGAGCTGCTGATGACGATGGTGCGCGGCACCGACGCGCAGCGGGCGATGGTGCAGGAGTCCGTCGACCGGTTCTGGTGGCCGTCGCTGATGATGTTCGGGCCGCCGGACGCCGACTCCCCGAACACCGAGCGGTCGATGGCCTGGGGCATCAAGCGCAACACCAACGACGAGCTGCGGCAGAAGTTCGTCGACATGACCGTGCCGCAGGCCGACGCGCTCGGCGTCACGCTGCCCGACCCGGGACTGGGCTGGAACGCCGACCGCGGGCACTACGACTTCGGGCAGCCGGACTGGGACGAGTTCGCCGCGGTGGTTCGCGGCAACGGCCCGTGCAACGCCCAGCGGCTGGCCCACCGCCGCGCCGCCCACGACGAGGGCGAGTGGGTCCGCGAGGCCGCGACCGCGTTCGCGGCGCGCCCGGCCACTGCCACAGCCGGGCCGGAGGCCGCCGCCGGGCCGGGGGCAGCCACAGCCGGGCCGGGGGCAGCCACAGCCGGGCCGGGGGCAGCCACAGCCGGGCCGGGGGCAGCCACAGCCGGGCCGGGGGCGGGGCGATGAGCACGGACCGCCGGGACTGGCCGCTCTACGAGGTGTTCGTCCGCGGCAAGCGCGGCCTCAACCACGTCCACGTCGGCTCGCTGCACGCGCCCGACGACACGATGGCCCTGCGCCATGCCCGGGACGTCTACACCCGCCGCAACGAGGGCGTGAGCCTGTGGGTGGTCCGCGCCGACGCGATCACCGCGTCCAGCCCGGACGAGAGGGACCCGCTGTTCGCCCCGAACGGCGACAAGGTCTACCGCCACCCCACGTTCTACGAGATCCCGGCGGACGTGCCGCACATGTGAGGAGGGATCCGATGGACAACGCGTACGACGGGCTGCTCGACGAGGGCGACTCCTCCCAGTGGGCGTTCGGCACCTCGTTCGAGGACCCGCTCGCCGGCGTGGACACGTCGGTCCCGGACGGTGTGGACGCGGGTGAGCTGGCCACGTACTGCCTGGCGCTCGGCGACGACGCGCTGGTGCTCTCCCACCGGCTCGCCGAGTGGTGCAGCCGCGCGCCGGAGCTCGAGGAGGACATCGCGCTGGCGAACACCGCGCTCGACCTGCTCGGCCAGGCCCGGCTGCTGCTGGCTCGGGCCGCGGCGGCGGATCCCGCCCTGGTCCCGGCGCTGCCCGACGGTTCGCCGGTCCCGGCCGAGGACGCGCTCGCGTTCTTCCGCGACGCCGGGCAGTTTCGCAACGTGCGGCTCGCCGAGGTGCCCAACGGCGACTTCGCACACGTCGTCGTCCGCATTCTGCTGTTCTCCACCGCGCGCCTCGCGCTGTTCGACCGGCTGCGCAGCAGCCCTGACCAGGTGCTGGCGGCGGTGGCCGCGAAGGGCGTGAAGGAGCTGACCTACCACCGCGACTGGTCGGCGCGCTGGTTCCGCACGCTCGCGCTGGGCACCGCGGAGTCCCGGCGGCGGCTGGTCACCGCGCTCGACGCGCTCTGGCCGCTCTACCCCGAGCTGCTCACCGGACACCCCAGCGACCTCGACGCCGAGGTCGACGCGGTCCTGGATCACGTCTTCACGGTGAGCGAGGTCGAGCGTCCGCAGCGGCCCGCGCTGGCCGGAGTCGGGGGCCGCGCCGGCCGCGACGGCCTGCACACCGAGGCGCTGAGCCGGATGCTCGCCGAGATGCAGGTGGTCGCGCGCGCCCACCCGATGGGGCGGTGGTGAGGGTGTCCGACCGCGACCGGGCCGCCGCGATCGCGGCGGAGGTGCGGGACCCGGAGATGCCGATGCTCACGCTCGCGGACCTCGGGGTGCTGCGCGCGGTCGAGCTCGACGGTGACACGGTGATCGCGTCGATCACCCCGACGTACTCCGGCTGCCCCGCGATGGCGACGATGCGCGACGACCTGGTCCACCGGCTGACATACGCCGGGTTTCCGCGCGTCGAGGTGCGGGTCGCGCTGGATCCGGCCTGGTCCAGCGACTGGATCTCCGAACGCGGACGCGCGGCGCTGCGTGACGCCGGCCTGTCACCGCCCGGCCCGGCCCGCACGCCCGGCGGCCCGATCCCGCTGACGCTCGGCCCGACCCGCGCCGCCCCGGCGTGCCCGCGCTGCGGCGCCCGGCAGACCCGGCTGATCTCGGAGTTCGGCGCCACCGCCTGTAAGGCCCTCTACCGCTGCACGGCCTGCCAGGAGCCGTTCGAACACGTCAAGGAGCTGTGAGCGATGACCGCGCCCGCGACCCTTCCGGCCCGGTCGGCGGTGTTCCACACGCTGACGGTCGCCGCGGTCGAACACCTCTGCGACGACGCGGCCGCGGTGACGTTCGCGGTCCCCGACGAGCTCCGCGCGGCCTACGCGTTCCGCGCCGGGCAGTCGCTCACGCTGCGCCGGATCCTCGACGGACGGGAGGAGCGCCGCTCGTACTCGATCTGCGCCCCGGTCGGTGCGGCGCCGCGGATCGGTGTCCGCGAGATCCCGGGCGGGCTGATCTCGTCCTGGCTGGTCCACGACGTCCGGCCCGGCACGACGATCGACGTGCAGACGCCGTCCGGCGCGTGGGACGCCGACCCGGCGCTCGGTGAGCGTCACCTGTGCATCGCCGCCGGATCCGGCATCACGCCGCTGCTCTCGATCGCCGCCACCGTCCTCACCCACCCCGGCGCGCACGTGTCGCTGCTCTACGGCAACCGCACCAGCCGCTCGGTGATGTTCGCCGACGAGCTCGGCGACCTGAAGAACCGCTACGGGCCCCGCCTGCAGGTCGCCCACGTGCTCTCCCGCGAGCCCCGCGACGTCGAGCTGTTCTCCGGGCGCCTGGACCGCGACCGGCTCCGGCGGTTGCTGACCGACGTGGTGCCGACCGAGACGTTCGACCACGTCTGGCTATGCGGACCGCACCCGATGATCGAGGACGCCCGCGCGGTGCTCACCGAGTGCGGTGTGCCGCCGCACAGCGTCCACGTGGAGCTTTTCTATGTGGATGAGCCACCGCCCCAGCCGCGGCGGACCACCGCCGCACCAGGAGTGACCACCGCACTCACGACCGTGCTGGACGGGCGGCGCGCGACCGCGCCGGTGCCCCGCGACACCACGATCCTCGACGGCGCCCAGGCCACCCGCGGTGATCTGCCGTTCGCGTGCAAGGGCGGGGTCTGCGGGACGTGTCGCGCGCTGGTGCGGGACGGAGCGGCCGACATGCGGCGCAACTACGCGCTGGAGCCGGCCGAGGTCGCCGCCGGTTTTGTGCTGACCTGCCAGTCGTTCCCGGTCGGTGACGCGCTGACCGTGGATTACGATGCCTGACGCCGAGGATGTCGCGCGGCGCAGCGCGAAGCTGATGCTCGCCGGGGACGACGCGAGCCGCGCGCTCGGGATCACGCTGGAGGCGGTCGGGCCGGGCACCGCCGAGGTCTCGATGACGGTGCGGCCGGACATGACGAACGGCTGGGACCTCTGCCACGGTGGGCTGATCGCGACGCTCGCCGACACCGCGTTCGCGGTCGCGTGCAACTCGCACGGCGAGGTCACGGTGGCCGCCGGGTTCGACGTGACGTTCCTGGAGTCCGGCCGGGCCGGGGATCGGTTGCTGGCACGCGCCGTGGAACGGGCCAGCCGCGGGCGGTCCGGGCTCTACGACGTCACGGTGTTCCGGCTGTTTCCGGACGGGACGCCCGGGGACGTCCTCGCCGAGTTCCGCGGCCGGAGCCGGTCGCTCGGGCGGCCCATCCCGGGGTTGTAGTCAGGCCTGCCCGCGGGCCAGGCCGTCGAAAGCGATCGCGACCAGCGCGTCCGCGACCGACGCGGCGTCGTACGTCCCCTCCGGCCGGTACCACTCGACCAGCGAGTTCACCATGCCGAACAGCAACCTGCTGACGAGATCCGGCGGCACGTCGTCCCGCAGCGCACCGTCGGCGACCGCGTCGCGGACCAGCTCGGCCAGGCGGTCGTCGAGCCAGCGGCGGCGTTCCAGCGCGCCCTGCTCCACAGCGGTGTTGCCGCGGATCCGCAGCAGCAGCGTGACCGAGGGCTGGTGGGCGACGAGCACCTCCACCGAGCGGTGGATGACGTCACGCAACCGGGCGTAGGCGGTGCCGCTGCCCGCCGACGCGTTCGACACCACCGTGGTCAGCTCGTCGAGCGCGTCGTCCAGCGCGAGCCGGAGCAGGTCTTCCTTGCTGTCGAAGTGGTGGTAGATCGCGGGTTTGGTGACGCCGAGCTCCTTCGCGAGGTCGCCGATGCTCGTTGCGTCGTAGCCCTTGCGGTTGAACAGGTCCACGGCCGCACGCAGGACCGCGGCCTGGTCGTTGCCGGGCCGGCCACGTCCACGGCGGGGCGGCGAGGTCGCTGTCACCGGGGAAGCCTCTCACGCTGTTGCCGGTGGACCACGGCGGTGGCGCACCGGTTCCGTGCGCCGACGGTCAAGTCCGGGCTGCGTCCCGGCCGCAAACTCGGGGCTCAGCCGACTTGCACGACCGGGGAGGATACCCATGCCCATCACGACGCGCGTCGCCCTTGTCCGTAGCGCCCCCGGTACGTACGAGACCGCCGAGGTCGAGCTGGACGACCCCCGGCAGGGCGAGGTCACGGTCAAGCTCGCGGCGTCCGGGCTGTGCCACTCCGACGACCACGTCGCCACCGGGGACGTGCCGGTCGGCGTGTACCCGTTCGTCGGTGGCCACGAGGGCTCCGGCGTGATCACCGCGGTCGGGCCGGACACCCCCGGTTACGCGGTCGGCGACCACGTCGTGTTCTCGTTCCTGCCCGCCTGCGGTCAGTGCGAGTTCTGCGCCCGCGGGCTGTCGAACCTGTGCAACCTCGGTGCGTCACTGCTCACCGGTGCTCGCGCGGACGACCCGACCAGCTATCGGATGCACCTGGACGGGCAGCCGGTCGGCCAGCAGTGCGGCATCTCGACGTTCAGCGAGTACACGACCGCGTCGGTGGACTCGGTGGTCACGATCGACCGGGACATCCCGCTGAAGTCCGCGGCGCTGGTCGGCTGCGGGGTGCCGACCGGGTGGGGTTCGGCGGTGCGGTCGGCGAACGTGCGGCCCGGGGACGTCGTGATCGTGATGGGCATCGGCGGCATCGGCGCGAACGCGCTACAGGGTGCCCGGTTCGCCGGGGCGCGCGCGGTGATCGCCGTCGACCCGGCGCCGTTCAAGCAGAAGGTCGCCGCGGAGTTCGGCGCGTCCCACGCGTTCACGACGATCGAGGAGGCGGCGGACTACGCGCGGTCGATCACCGACGGTCAGGGCGCCGACGCCACGATCGTGACGATCGGCGTCGTCAACGGGGACCACGTCGGGGAGGCGCTGGCGTCGATCCGGAAGGCGGGCACGGTCGTGCTCACCGGGCTCGGCGACATCACCGCGGTCGGCGCGCCGATCGCGCTCGGCGACCTGACGCTGCTGCAGAAGCGGCTGCAGGGGTCGCTGTTCGGGGAGTCCAACCCGCGGTTCGACATCCCGAACCTGCTGCGCCTCTACCAGACCGGCGACCTGAAGCTCGACGAGCTGATCACCCGCGAGTACACCCTCGACGAGGTCGCGCAGGCCTATGAGGACATGCACGCGGGCAAAAACATCCGCGGCGTCGTGGTGTTCTGAGCTTCTCTTCCCGCGCTGACGCGAAACCGGCTCCTAAGCTCGGCTTAGGGGCCGGTTTCGCGTGAATCAGAGGTGAGCGATCGCGGCGGCGGGGTTCTCGATCGCGTCGGCGATCCGGCGGAGGAAGCGGGCGGCGGTCTCGCCGTCGCAGACCCGGTGGTCGAAGACGAGCGACAGCTGGGCGACCTTGCGCACGGTGACCGCGCCGCCGACGACCCAGGGCCGGTCGATGATCCGTCCGATGCCGAGCATCGCCACCTGCGGTGGGACGAGAATCGCGGCGCTGCCGTCGACGTCGAACACGCCGTAGTTGTTCAGCGTGAACGTGCCCGCCGGGGTGGCGGCGCCGGCCCGGGCGGCGTCGACGACGCGGCGGATCTCGGCGTCGAGCGCGGACGTGGTGAGCGTCCCGGCGTCGGCGATCGCGGGCACCACCAGGCCACGGTCGCCCTGGACGGCGAGGCCGAGGTCGATCCGGTCGAGGTGGACGATCTCCTGCCGGTCGGCGTCGAAGCGGCTGTTGAACACCGGGAACTCGTGCAGCGCGGCCACCGTGAAGCGAGCCAGGTACGCCAGCAGGCCGGGGCCGGCCGGGGTGGCTTCGCGGGCGGCGACCAGCGGGGTGGCGTCCACGTCGACCCAGATCGTCGCCTCGGGGATCTCGCGGCGGCTGCGGGTGAAGGTCGCCGCCGCGGCCTTCCGGAACGGCGACAGCGCCGTGCGCTCCTCACCCGGGCCCGCGGCCACGGCCCGCGAGGCCGCGCCGGTCAAGCCGGCCGCCGCGGCCCGCGAGCCCGCTTCGGGCACGCCCGCGGCCGGCAGACCCGCGGTAGGCAGGCCCGCCGCAGGCAGACCCGCCGCAGGCAGACCCGCCGCAGGCAGACCCGCCGCAGGCAGACCCGCGGCGGGCCGCGTCTCGGTGGGCGGTGCGGGTGCGGCCAGTCGCGCCTCGGCCGCGGCGCGTTCGACGTCTCGGCGGAGGATCAAGCCCGCGTGGCCGGTGCCGCGCACGGTCCGCACGTCGACGCCCCACTCCCGCGCGAGCCGCCGCACCAGCGGCGACACCACCCGAGGCCGCTCCGCCGCCGCCGTCCCGCCGGCCATGGCCGAAGCTGCGGCGGGAGCCGCCGCGGCCGAGGCCGCTGGGGCGGCCGAGGCGGCCGAGGCCGCTGGGGCGGCCGAGGCCGCTGGGGCGGCTGAGGCCGCTGGGGCGGCTGAGGCCGCTGGGGCGGCTGAGGCCGCTGTGGCGGCTGAGGCCGCTGTGGCGGCTGAGGCCGCTGTGGCGGGTGAGGCCGCTGGGGCGGCTGAGGCCGCTGGGATGGCGGCCGGGGCGCCGCCTGCGCCGCGGGGGCGGCGGGATCGGGGGCGGTGGTGCCGCCGGGGGCCGGACGTCGCGCCGGTGCCGTACCCCACGAGCACGCTGCCGGACCCCTCCCCCTCCTCGCCCGACGAACGAGCCACCGACAGCAGCGGCTCCCCCACCCGCACGGTCCGCGCCACCGCCGCGTGCAGCACGGTCACGGTCCCGGCGTACGGCGTCGGCACCTCCACCACGGCCTTCGCGGTCTCCACCTCCACCACCGGCTGGTCGACCCGCACCCGGTCCCCCTCGGCGACCAGCCAGCGCACGATCTCCGCCTCGGTCAGCCCCTCACCGAGGTCGGGCAGCCGGAACTCGGACACCGTCGAACTCACAGCTCGTCCTCCCACTGCAGGTCGTCGACGACATCGAGGATCCGGTCGGCGCTCGGCAGGTGGAACGCCTCGTACGCCGGGGGCGGGTACGGGATGTCCAGTCCGGTCACCCGGCGCACCGGCGCGGCCAGTGCCGAGAAACACCGCTCGGACACCCGGACCGCGATCTCCGACGCGACGCTCGCGAACCCCGGCGCCTCGGCGACCACCACCGCGCGGCCGGTCCGCTCCACCGATGCGCAGACGGTGAGATCGTCGAACGGCACCAGCGTCCGCACGTCGACGACCTCGATGCTGCGCCCCTCGGTGGCGGCGACCTCGGCGGCGTCCAGCGCCACCGGCACCGACGGCCCGTACGCGACGAGCGTGACGTCGGTCCCGGACCGCCGCACGACCGCGCGCCCCGGCGGTGGTGCCGAGACCGACGGATCGAGCTCCTCTTTCGTCCAATAGAGCTTTTTGGGTTCGAGGAACACGACCGGGTCGGACCCGGCGATCGCCGATCGCAGCAGGCCGTAGGCGTCGGCCGCGGTCGCGGGCGTGAACACGTGCAGGCCCGGCGTGTGCGCGTAGTACGCCTCGGACGAGTCGCAGTGGTGCTCGACCGCGCCGATCCCGCCGCCGTACGGGACCCGGATGACGATCGGCAGCGTCACCGCGCCCGCCGTCCGGTTCCGCATCTTCGCGACGTGGCTGACGATCTGCTCGAACGCGGGGTACGCGAACGCGTCGAACTGCATCTCGACGACCGGCCGGAAGCCGTTCATCGCCATGCCGACCGCCATGCCGACGATGCCGGACTCGGCCAGCGGCGTGTCGAAACACCGCTCGGGCCCGAACGTGGCGCTCAGGCCGTCGGTGACCCGGAAGACGCCGCCGAGCGGACCGACGTCCTCGCCGAAGACGACCACCGTGTCGTCCTCGGTCATCGCGTCGCGCAGTGCCCGGTTGATCGCGCCGGCCATCGTGCTCTTCTCCATCAGACCTCCACCTCCCGGCTGACCTCGTCGAGCACCAGCGCGGACTGTTCGGCCAGCTGCGGGGTCGGCGCGGCGTAGACGTGGGCGAACAGGCGCGCGGGGTCCGGTGCGGACGCCTCCGACGACGCGGTGCGCAGCGCGGTCGCGACGCGCTCGGCCTCGGTGTCGAAGCGGACCTGGGCCTCGTCGTCCAGCAGCCCCGCCGCGCGCAGGTAGGTCGCCAGCCGGGTGAGCGGATCCCGCGCGGCCCAGGTCTCGACCTCGGCGGCCGATCGGTAGCGGCCGGGGTCGTCCGCGTTCGTGTGCGGCGCCACCCGGTACGTGTGCGCTTCGACGAGTTGCGGCCCGTTGCCGTCCCGGGCCCGGCGCACCGCCGCACCCAGCACCGTCAGCAGCGCCGCGACGTCGTTGCCGTCGACGCGCTCGGACGGGATCCCGTAGCCGACGCCCTTGTGGGCCAGCGACGGCGCGGCCGACTGCCGGTCCAGCGGCACCGAGATCGCGTACTGGTTGTTCTGCACGAAGAACACGACCGGGGCGCCGAACACCGCGGCGAAGTTCAGCGCCTCGGCGAAGTCACCCTCGCTGGTCGCGCCGTCGCCGCAGAGCGCGAGGACGACGGTCGGCTCCCCCCGCAGCCGCGCGGCGTGGCCGACGCCGACCGCGTGCACCAGCTGGGTGGCCAGCGGCGTCGTCTGCGGGGCGACGCGGTGCCGGTGGGGGTCGTAGCCGCTGTGCCAGTCGCCGCGGAACAGCGTCAGCGTCGCCATCGGATCGACGCCGCGGACGACCATCGCGACCGCGTCCCGGTAGGTGGGGAACAGCCAGTCGTCGGGGCCGAGCACCTGCGCGGCCACGACCTGGCAGGCCTCCTGCCCGTGCGAGGACGGATAGACGGCCAGGCGGCCCTGGCGGGCCAGCGCGTGGGCCTGCTCGTTGAACCGGCGTCCGAGGACGAGCCCGGCGTAGGCACGGAGGAGATCGGCGGCCGGGGGCAGCCCTCCGGTCGCGTGTCCCCGCGGGTCGATCAGCGCAACCGGCTCCGCCGACGGCAACAAGTGAGCAGGATCACGTGTCATGAATAGATGCTCCTCCTCGCACCAATCGCTGGGGTGGACGCGGAGCAGGACGAGAAAATGGCACTCGCGGACGCCGCTCCGGAGGCCATTCGTCCAACCGGGGCAACGATCCGAGGAGGCCTGCGAGACACATGGCAGCAACCGACCTGGACGACATCGACCAGCGGATCGTCGCGGCACTGCGCGCGGACGGCCGGCTGTCGATGCGGACGCTCGCCGAACGCGTCCACATCTCCCGCGCGAACGCCTACGCCCGGGTGGAGCGGCTGCAGGAGACCGGCGTGATCCGCGGCTTCCACGCGGACATCGACCCGGTCGCGGTCGGGCTCGGCACGACCGCCTATGTCACGCTGAACCTGAGCCAGCACGAGTGGCGGACGCTGCGCCGCCGGCTCCAGGCCTTGCCCGGCGTCATTCACATCGGCCTGGTCGGCGGTGAGTTCGACGTGGTGCTGCTGGTGCGGACCCGCGACAACGCCGAGCTGCGGCGGCTGGTGCTGGATGAGATCCAATCCATCGAGGGCGTCCTGAGCACCCGGACGTGGCTGGTGTTCGAGGAGGTGGAACCGACGCCATGACAGCATCGGACAGCTGGCGGGTCGGCGCGGCCTACGAGGCCTACATCGGCCGGTGGAGCCGCCCGGTCGCGGAGGCGTTCCTCGGCCTGCTCGGGCACGGACCGGGGTGGCGCTGGCTCGACGTCGGCTGCGGTACCGGAGCGCTGACGTCTCGGGTCGTCGGGCAGGACCCGGTCGCGGTGGTCGGCGTTGATCCGTCGCTCGGGTTCGTGGGGGCGGCCCGGGCCTCGGTCCCCGCGGCCCGCTTCGCGGTCGGTGACGCGTGTGCCCTTCCGGTCGCTGCGAACGCGGTGGACGCCGTGGTCAGCGGCCTCGCGCTGAACTTCGTCCCGGATCCGGGGCGCGCGCTGGTGGAGTTCGTCCGGGTGACCGTGCCCGGCGGCACGGTCGGGGCGTACGTCTGGGACTACGCCGGCCGCATGGCGATGCTGCGGACGTTCTGGGACGCCGCGGTCGCGCTCGACCCGGGCGCCGCCGCCCGGGACGAGGGCGTCCGGTTTCCGCTCTGCCGCCCCGGTCCGCTGGAGTCGGCGTGGACGGACGCGGGGCTGACCGGCGTGACGGTGACCTCGATCGACGTCCCCATGGTCTTCGAGTCGTTCGAGGCGTTCTGGACACCGTTCCTCGGCGGGCAGGGCCCGGCGCCCGGATACGTTCAAACGCTCTCCGCGGAGCGCCGCCAGGCGCTCCGCGAGAAGCTCCGGGAACACCTCGGCGACAGCGCGTTCACGCTCAACGGCGGCGCCTGGGCCGTCCAGGGACGGGTACCCGGCTAGCGTCGCCACAGAACGCTGTTTCAGGTGCCCCGGAACAGCAGTGTGTGACCCGGGCGCGGCGGGTCAGCGCCGACGGGTGACGAGGGTCTTCGGGCCGCCGATCACGGCCGCGACCGACAGCGCGCTGCGGGGTTCGAACGGCTGCCGCCACAACCCGCCGTGGGCGGCGTCGCAGAACACGCTCTCCGGGTGCGCGTCCGCGGACGCGAGCGGCCGCACCGTGTCGGCGACCAGCTTGGCCGCGGTGAGCGCGCGTGCGGTCTCCGGGCGGAAGATCTCCACGCCGAACGCCGACGCCCCGGCGTACGCGGCGGCGAGGACGCGGTTCTTGGTGACCGACCGGGTCCAGGACGCGGGCGCCACCGTGCTCGAGACCCGATGCCCGGCGTGGTGCCGCAGCACCGCGCGCCACCGCTGGAGGCGCTTGGCCAGCGCGTAGTTCGGGCCCTGCACGTCGACCAGCGTGTCCGAGAGCCCCCACGTCCGGCCGGTGTCGTCGACGTAGGTCTCCTCGTACGCGGGCCGGAACAGGCGGCGCCCGGTGGTGAGCGCCGCGAGGCGGTGCACCGGCCCGTTCCAGCGGGTGGACCCCGCCCGCTCCCGGGCCTCGGCCACCGCGTCGGCCGGGACCAGGAAGCTGTCGGTCGGCGTGTGGAGGTAGGCGAGTACCGCGTCCTGGCGGGCCGTCGTCAGCGTGTGCGCCAGGACGTCGGCGGCCAGGTTGATCTCGACGTGCGTCGCCCCGTCGGCGTAGGCGTGGCTGCCGAGGACGGGAACCGCGGTCCCGCCCCAGCGGGCGGTGAGCCAGCCCGACAGTTCGGCGAGCCGCGATCCGACGTCGATGCCCGGTTCGCCGCTCGTGGCGTCGACCGGGATCGTGAGCGTTCCGGCCGACGCCAGCCCGCGGATGCGGTCCCAGACCCGGGCGCCGGGGACGTCGACCGCGACCACCCGCGCACCCCACCGCAGCAGGCATTCCAGCGGCCCCATCTCGGCACCCGCACCGAGCAGGACGACCTCGTGGTCAGGCAGCGAGAGTAACTCCGGCGACTCGACGACCAGCTGCACCGCGTCGGCGAACCCCGGCTCGACGATGCCGCGCCGCACCCACTCCTGGA
Organism: Cryptosporangium aurantiacum; assembly: GCF_900143005.1. NCBI lineage: Bacteria > Bacillati > Actinomycetota > Actinomycetes > Cryptosporangiales > Cryptosporangiaceae > Cryptosporangium > Cryptosporangium aurantiacum. The sequence goes on along the minus strand of NZ_FRCS01000027.1, from coordinate 27,026 downwards.
GCTGCCGCTCGAGCGCGACGCCGTGCAGGACCTCCCCGCGGTAGGGCACCTCCAGGCGGGTCAGCGCCGTGTCGGTGCCGTCGATCCGCTCGGTGCCCGGCGCCGGGGCTCCCGAATTCGCGCGGACCCAGCTCGACACCGGCGTCTCGACACCGTCCGCGGCGCGGAACACCATCCGGTCCCAGGCCGACTGCAGCCCGTGCTCGGCGATCGACACCGAGTCCTTGGCCAACGCGCTCACCCGGGTGGAGGCCGCGAACACGCCCACGTAGCGGTGACGCCAGTCGGTGGCTTCGCGTGCCTGCGACGCGAGGCTGCCGTCGACGCGGACGAGCGAGTCGGCGAGGATGTCCGCTCCCGTGCGCGACGAGCTCCGCCGTCCGTCGATCTTCGGGAACCGGACTCCGTAGCGCTCGTCGGCCATCGAACCTCCTTCGTCGAATGCTAAAAGTCAGTGTCGTTGTCATCATGTCCGGACGCACGGCCGGGGTCACGATCGACTTCGGTCGATCCCGCACCGACCGACGGCCGCCGCGCGCGGGGACCCCGGTCCGCTGCACTGAGGCGGTGACCGGACCTCTCCCGACCGCGGACCGCGCCCTCGGCCCGGACCTCGCCCGCGGCGCCATGCTGCTGTTCATCGCGCTGGCCAACTCGCACTACTTCGTGGACGCCCCCGCGGTGCTCGGCGGCTACCCACGCGACGTCGCGGGCCTCGACGCCGCCGTCGCCTGGGTGATCTCGACGTTCGTCGACGGCCGGGCGTTCCCGCTGTTCGGGCTGCTCTTCGGCTACGGGGTGGCGCGGATCGCGGCCCGCCAGGAACGACGCGGCCCGCGGGGCGTCCGCCGGCTGCTGTGGCGGCGCGCCGCCGCGCTCATCATCATCGGGTTCCTGCACGCGGTGCTGCTCTACGTCGGTGACATCCTCGCGGCGTACGGCGTCCTGCTGCTGCTCGGCGCGTGGATGGTGCGGTGGCCCGACCGGCGCCTGCTGATCTTCGCCGCGGTGTTCTTCACGATCACCGCGCTGCCCAGCGGGGACTCGCTGACGATCGACGCCGAACCGCCCGGCGACCCGATGCTGCCGCCGGACCTGCTCACGATGCTCACCGCACGGCCCCCGATCTCGGCGTTCATCGCGCTGCTCGGCCCGATCGGTTTCGCGTGCCCGTTCGCGCTCGGGCTGTGGGCGGGGCGCCGGCGGATCCTGGAGGAGCCGGAGCGGCACCGGACGCTGCTGCGCGTCACCGCGTGCGTCGGCCTCGGGGTCGCGGTGCTCGGTGCCCAGCCGATCGCGCTGATCCACGCCGGCGTGGTGCCGGTACCGGACCGGTCGACGCTGGAGTTGCTGGGCCCGCTGCACGACGCGTCCGGCGTGCCGGGCGGCTGCGGCTACGCCGCGCTGCTCTGCCTGCTCGCGCTGCGCCTGCGTGCCCGGCCGGGGCACCGGCCGGTGGTGGACGCGATCGCGGCCACCGGCCAGCGGTCGATGACGTGTTACCTGGCGCAGTCGGTGGTGTGGGCGGTCACGTTCACGCCGTTCCTGCTCGACCTGTCCGGCACGCTGAGCATCGCCGGAACCGCGCTGCTGGCGACGACGACCTGGCTGGCTACCGTGCTCCTCGCCGACGCGCTGCGCCGCACCGGCCGCCGCGGACCGTTCGAGACGCTGCTCCGCCGGGTCACGTACGGACCGGTCCGGAATCCGACTCCAGGGCAGCCGCCCTTGCCCGGCGCCGCCACCATGAACGCGGTGACAGCGCCGGACAGGAGTGGAGAACGATGCGCGGGGCAGCCAAAACCGCCGGAATCTGGGTAGCGATCATCGTCGTCCTGGAGGGACTGACCGCCTACTTCGGGCACCGGATGACGCTCTGGGGCGCGGCGACCGTCGCCACGATCATCCTCGTCGTCTACGCACTGCTGGAGTTCGACTTCCAGTTCCTGCAGCCATGGCTGTGGCACACGGTCGGCGGCCTGCTCGGCGTCGCGATGCTCGTCGGCGTTGTGGCTGCTGTCCTCTAGACGGCCCGCACCTCCAGCACCATCGCCTGCTGCGGCGCGAGCGTCGGCATCGGCAGCCCGACCGCCCCCAGCACCGATCCGGAGATCGTCAGCGGCGCGGTCGTCCACGCCGGCGCCACCCGGGCGGTGAACTCCGGCTCGCCGAGTTCGGACACCACCCGCACCGAGTACGTCCGGTCCTCGGCGAGGCCGGGCAGCGGCACCCGCCCGGCCTGCGTCGTCGCCGACGTGCCGGTCCGGGTCCAGACGAAGACCGCCTGGTCACGCTCGGGCGACACCACGCCGGCCAGCGTCGTCTGCGGGTCGGCGAGGTCGCCGTGGACCACGGTCCCGGACGCGATCAGCGGCCGGATGCTCTTGTGGTAGCCGATCCAGGACCGCAGGATCGCCAGCTCCTCCGGGCTGCGCTCGTTGAGGTTCCACTCGACGCCGACGTGGCCGATCAGCGCGGTCGCCAGCCGGAACGGCAGGTCGGTGACGCGCGCGGTGGTGTGCGAGCGCGGCGCGCCGACGTGCGCGCCGACCAGCTCCGGCGGGAGCAGCTGCATCGTCCAGCGGTCGATCATCACGCGCTCGACCGGGTCGATGCAGTCCGACGCCCAGACCCGGTCGGTGCGCTCGAGGATCCCCAGGTCGACCCGGGCGCCACCGGACGAGCAGGACTCGATCTCCAGGCCGGGGTGCCGGTCCCGCAGCCGGTCGAACAGTGCGTAGACCGCGTGGGTCTGCGCGGAGACGCCGGGACGGCCGTCGACCCGGGAGACCGCCTCGTGCAGCTCCCGGTTGTGGTCCCACTTCAGGTACGCGATGTCGTACTCGGAGACCAGCGCGCTGATCGACGTCAGCAGGTACTCGAACGCCTCCGGGTGGGCGACGTTGACCACGTACTGGTTCCGGGACGCGGGGCCGACGCCCGGCGCCGGGGCCAGCAGCCACTCCGGGTGCGTGCGGGCGAGCTCGGAGTCGAGGTTGACCATCTCCGGCTCGACCCACAGGCCGAACTCCAGGCCGCGCGCCCGCACGTGGTCGGCGAGCGGACCCAGGCCCTCCGTCCACACGGTCCGGTCGACGCTCCAGTCGCCGAGGCCCGCGGTGTCGTCCCGGCGGCCGAGGAACCAGCCGTCGTCGAGCACGAACCTCTCGACGCCGATCTCCGCCGCGCGGTCGACGAGCTGCAGCAGCGGCTCGAGCCGGTGGTCGAAGTACACCGCTTCCCAGGTGTTGACGATGACCGGCCGCGGTCGCGCCGGGTGCCCGGAGCGGGCCCGGAGGTGCTGGTGGAACCGGTCGGCGATCCCGTCGGTGCCGCGGTCGGACCAGGCGAAGTAGGCGGTCGGCGTCCGGTACTCCTGGCCCGGGAGCAGCCGGACCTCACCGGCGCGCAGCAGCTCGCCGCCGCCGAGCACGGAGCGGTGCGTGCCCGCGGGCTCCGGCAGCCGCTCGACCAGCCAGGACGTGTCGCCGCTCCAGGCCACGTGCAGGCCCCAGACCTCGCCGGTCCGGCTTCCGAACGCGGGGGTCCCCACCATCGCCAGGTGCGGGGAGTCCGGTCCCGGCTTGCCGCGCCGGACGTCACGCCGGTGGGCGCCGTCGACCACCGGCAACCGCTGGGGCTGCCGTTCGCGCGCCCACCGCCCGGTGAAGTCGAGGATCTCGGTGGCCCTGGCGGGCAACGGCAGCACCGCGAGGACGCCTGCGACGTCGAACGGCTGCTCCGGGTCGGCGTCCCCTGCCGGACGTCGCACCGTGTGGGAGACCTGCACCAGGCCCTCCGGGCTCAGCGCCACGACCAGGTCGATCTCCAGGCCGGTCACCGGGTCGACGAGGTCGGCCGCCACCGTGCGGCCGGTCACCCGGACCGCCGCGCGCAGCTCCGGCCGCGGCGTCGTCCGCGTGCCCGCGAGGTGCCCGGCGAAGCCGGGCGTACCCGACCACATGTCGTGCTCGGTCGGGAGCAGCGTCAGCCGCCGCGGGTCGTCGGGCTGGTTGTGCGGCACCTCGAGGACGTCGGTGGCGCGCAGGGCGTCGAGGTCGGCAGTGTCCAATTCGCCCAGATCGGCACCCCAGTGCAGCACCGACGGCACGGGGCCGGTCACGTCCAGTACGAGCGAGACGCCTGCGGCACGGAGATGCACGGGGGTCGGTGACATCGAAACTCTGTCCTCTCGAGGATCAGCCGGAGGTCAATCCGACTCCGAGCCCTAAACGGGCACGTACCGTACCCCACCTCGGCGGGACCACCGAGGCCGGATCCGAACATCTACGAAATCGTGTCAACCGGGAGTGGCATCCGGCGCGTCCCATGATCCAGACACACGGGGAAGGGAGCTGGATGGACGCGCTGGCTCAGGCGGCGTTCCGGGACTTCGTCTCGGACCGAACGTCCGCACTGCTGCGCACGGCCTATCTGTTGACCGGCGACCGCGGACAGGCCGAGGACCTGCTGCAGACCGCGCTGGTCAAGACGTACGTGTCCTGGAACCACATCCGGGACAAGGCGGCGCTGGACTCCTACGTGCGGCGGGTGATGGCGACGACCGCGGTGTCCTGGTGGCGCCGCCGGTGGCACGCCGAGCGACCCAGCGGGGACCTGCCGGAACCGCGGCAGGACGACGATCCGGCGTCCGACCACGCCGAACGGGACGCGATGTGGCGGCTGCTCCGGCGGCTGTCGCCGAAGCAGCGCGCAGTCCTCGTGCTGCGGTTCTACGAGGACTGGAGCGAGGCGCAGATCGCCGAGGCGCTGGGGATGTCGGCCGGCTCGGTGAAGAGCCACGCGTCCCGGGGGCTGGCCGCGATGCGGGCGCAGTTGGACGTATCCGAACCCACGCGGGAGGGGCGGCGGTGAACGACCGGACGGAAGAGTTGGTGCGCGCGATGCTGGAGACCCGATCGGTGGAGGCCGGGGAGCGGTCGTTGGACGTCGACGCTCTGGTTCGCCGGGGTGAGTGGGTGCGGCGGCGACGTCAGCTCGGCGCGATCACCACGACCGCGGTGGCCGCCGTCGTCGTGATCCTGACCGCGACGCTGCTGGTCAAGTGGAACACCGGCACGGAGGCGATCCGGCCGGTGAAGGGGCACGGCGCACCGGTCGACCTCACCGTGGTCGACGGCGAGCAGCTGCGCACGAAGGACGGCGAGGTCACGGTGCCGATGGATCTGACCGCACTCGGTGCGCGGGTCACCGAGGTCCGGGACGGCTGGATGAGCCTGTCGCGGACGTCCGAGCTGAGCTTTATCAACGCGTCGGGCGCGGTGACGCCGATCGCTGACAACATCGACAGTTATCTGATCGACGGCACCGGCACCCGGATCGCGTTCACCAGGAAGGGCGGGCTCGCGGTCGGCGTCCTGCGCGACGGTCGGGTGACCGGCCTCGTCCCGACGCCCTCGGCCCACGAGGCGTACCCAGTGGCCTTCGTCGGCGAGCGTGTGGTGATGATGCAGGCCGGTTCCTGCTGCGGCGGCGACAACCAGCAGTACGTGGAGCCCCGGTTCGCGGTGTGGGACCCTCCGGCCGGGGGGTTCACGCCCCGCTGGACGACCGGCGTCACCGCGGTCCACGGGCCGGTGCTGGACGGAACCCGGCTGCTCGCCACGGTGCGGCAGGGGTCGGTGAACGAGGACACCGGGTGCCTGGCGCTGCTGCGCCCTTCAGACCTGTCGGTCCTGGCGAAGCAGTGCGACCTGGGACTGTCGGCGGCGAGCACGTACGGGACGCTGTCGCCGAGCGGGCGGTACTTCTTCGACCTGGTCGTCACCAGCGGGCGGGAGTACGGCGTGCTGATGACGATCGGCGCCGACCTCGGCAACCTGACCCGCACGGACTTCCCGACGCCGGACGAGCCGCCGACCTGGGATGACGACACCGCGCTGGCCACCGTCAACCGGCACCTCTACCTCTGGCGGTCCGGCCAGGAGCCCGAGCGGATCCAGCGCTTCGCGAACCAGACCGACCTCGCGCCCCGCCCGTTCGTGCGGGACTGACCCCGCCGGTGTAGTACTTCACCGTGCCGCAGAATCCGGAGCGGCGTACCGCGCTGCTCGACGCGGCCATCGAGGTCCTCGCCCGGGAAGGGTCCCGTGGCCTGACGCTCCGGGCCATCGACAAGGAGGCGGCGGTGCCGATCGGCACCGCCACCAACTACTTCGCGAACCGGGACGAGTTGCTCGCGCAGGTCATGCGGCGTACGCGCGAGCGCCTCGCCCCGGATCCGGAGGCCCTGGCCGCAACGATGACCCCGGCGCCGTCCCACGAGCTCGTCGCCGAGCTGATGCGGCAGTTGCTCGCCCGCATGCGCGCCGACCGGGCGAGCAACCTCGCGATGCTGGAGCTGCGCCTGGAGGCCACCCGGCGGCCCGCCCTGCGCACGGAGCTGAGCAGCTTCCTCACCGCGGAGCTCCAGGACAACGTCTAATTTCCTGACCACTGCAGTTGAAGTGGTCAGGAGGACATCGCATGCGCAAGCTCGTGTATTACGTCGGGGTCACGATCGACGGCTACCTCGCCGGCCCGGAGGGGCAGACCGACTTCTTCCCGGTCGGCCCCGAGATGGCCGCCTGGATCGGGCGCACGTATCCGGAAACCCTGCCCACGCACGTCCGGTCGCACTTCGGCGTCGCGGACGCGCCGAACCAGCGGTTCGACACGGTGGTGATGGGCCTGGGCACCTACCGGCCCGGGCTCGACGCCGGTATCCCCAGCCCGTACGCCCACCTGCGGCAGTACGTCATCTCGACCACGCTCGGCGCGATCGACGACCCCGCGGTCGAGCTGGTGGACACCGATCCGGTCGCCCTGATCCGCAGGCTCAAGGCCGAGGACACCAAAAAGGACGTCTGGCTGGCGGGCGGTGGCCGGCTCGCGGCTTCGGTACTGCCGGAGATCGACGCGCTGGTCGTCAAGAGCTACCCGATCGCCGCCGGGGACGGCATCCCGGCGTTCCGGGGCGCGTTCTCCCCCACCGCGTTCCGCCCTACCAGCCGCGAGTCGATCGGCGACGGCACGTCGATCACCTGGTTCGACCGGGCGGACTGACCGCGGTCATGCCCCGGGCCGGGCAGGATGCGCGCGGCCGCCCGCCGGCGACGCGTCCACCAGGTCGTGGCGCACGTCGTACTTGGCGCGCAGCCGCGCGTCCTGCTGTTCGCCGTACCGCTCACCGGCGCGTGTCCGCGGGCCGAGCGTCCACGGCAGACGGTCGAGGACACCGTTGACCGCACCGAGGACCGGGCCTACGGCCCGGATCACCGCGGTCATCCGCGTCCGGGGGATCCCGAGCTCGTCGGCGATCCCGTCACCCACAAAAATCCGTTCCAAGCCGTGGACGACGCTCGGCGCGGCGCCGCGCGCCCGAGCCGGCAGTAACCCCTCGATCTCCGGCACCAGGAAGTCGCGGTTGATGCTGCCGACCAGCGTGCGGCAGTACTCGTCGACCGGCGGGCGGGTGAGCAGGTAGATGGCTTCGAGGCGCTCCTGCTCGGCGCGGTCGCGCGGCAGCATCTGTTCGTGGATGCCGAGCAGGTGACCCAGGTAGCGCCACCGGGCGTAGGCGGCGCGCTCCTCGTACGGCAGTTGCGGGGCGCCGATCGCCCGCATCGCGCGGATCGGGATCATGCAGAACTCGACCAGCGTGTACGCCAGATAGGCCTGGCAGATCGGGACGCCCCAGGCGTCGAGGTCCCAGTCGGGGCGGCCGGAGAGCGCGCGGCGGACCAGCGCGTGGATGATCCGGACCCGGACCGTCAGTTCGAAGCCGCGCGAGAACCGGTCGACGCCGCCGGGCTTGGCGACCTCGGAGAGCCAGGACCCGACCTCGATCGTGCGAGCGCCGGCGTTGTCGAGGTACCGGCCGGTCATCTCCAGCGGACGTGACGCGGCAGCGTTCGCGTAGCCGCTGACCAGCGACGCCGCCCCGAGCGCCAGGCCGGACTGCCGGACGTACCGGGCGGCGTGGACGGTGGCGGCGTCGGTGCCCGGCAGGTCGGCCCAGTCCGGGACCGCGTCAAGCTGGGCGAACAGCGCGTGCAGCGACGGCGGAGCGTCCGGAACCGCCGCTACGCCGTCGCGGCACGCGCGCCGGAGCATCTTCATCCCGGCGGCGTGGCCGATCGTGTCGAAGTCGGCCACGAACGCGTCCGCGAGCGGATCGCCGATCCACATCGCCCGGACGTACTCGTCGGCGAACGGGCCGAACCGCCGTTCCGCCTCGTCGCGGTTGCGCATCGAACTCGGGATCCGCTCCATGCGGTGAGAGTAAAGTGAAAATTTCTCACCTTCTATTCACTTCTCGGCCGCCCGGGATGCGGAGGCGCCGCATGGTACGTAAGCAGCGGATCCAGCCGGTTCAGGAGCGCGCGCGGCGGATGCGGCGGGACCTGCTCGATGCGACCGTTCACCTTCTGGAGTCCGCTGGCGCCGCGCAGCTCACGACGACGGCGATCGCGGCGCACGCGCACGTGAGCACCGGGACGTTCTACCGCTACTTCTCCGACAAGAACGACGTGCTCACGGCGCTGCGCGAGGAGGCCGTGCGGGCGATCAGCGTCGATCTGATGGCGGGGGTCGCGGCGGCGCTCGACCTCGCCGTGGAGGATGGGGTGCGGCTGATCGTCGAGACGCTGGTGGCGGCGTTCGAGCGGCACCGGGCGGTGATCCTCGCGATGGCCGAGGCCAACCCCGGCGGCACCACCGCGAACCTGCTGCCGTCGATCGAGGCCGACCTGTATCCACTGGCGACCGTGCTCCCCCGCAGGCACCGCCCGGACGCCACCCCGGAGCAGCTGGACGCGATCGTGTTCCTGTCGATGGGCGTCCTGGTGTCGACGTGTCTGCGGATCGCGCTGCAACGTCCGTCGCACGTCTCCCGGGACACGCTGGTGGACCTAGCCGCGTCGATGGTCCTCGCGGGTTTCCGCTGACTGGTGGCTGCGGGCCGCTCGAGGCGGATTGCATTCGGAAGGGCTAGAGCCCTTCCGAATGCAATCTGCCTCAGGTCGCCATCGATCGGGCCAGGTGGCCGAGGGTCGTGGAGAGTTCCTCGACGGTCCGGCCGTCGCGCTGGGTCCACTGCTGCAGTTGCTCGGCGGAGAGCACGGCCAGCAGCGCCTCCGCGCGGGTGCGGGGGTCGGGCGCGCCGGCGTCCCGCAGTAGCACCTCCACGTGCAGACGCCAGAACCCGTAGACCGGCTTGGCGAGCCGTCCGCCGGGCGTACCGGTCTCGGAGAGCAGCACCAGGTCCAGCGACCGGACCGAGTGCTCGATGTATGCCGCGACGAACGCGACCAGCCGCTCCTCCCCCGGTGCGCCCGGGCCGAGCGGCGGCGGGCCGTACAGCAGCCGCTCGTGCAGCTGGCGCCCCCGGTCGTCGAGCAACGCACCCGCGAGGCCCGACTTGTCCACGAACCGCCGGTAGACCGTGCCCTTGCCGACGCCGGCCGCCGCGGCCACGTCGTCCATGTTCAGGCCCGCGACGCCGTGCTCGGCGTGCAGGCGAGCCGCGGCGTCGAGCACGCGCCGGCGGTTACGGGCGGCGTCCGCGCGTTCGGGCGGAGCCGCACCGAGCACCGGAAGGTCACGCCGCCCCGTTGCCGAACCGGACTTGAGTCCGCTAACGTCGTCCATAGGCGGACTCTAGTCCGCTTATGGATACACCCGCTACCTGGGGAGCACCTCATGCACGTCCTCGTTCTCGGCGCTACCGGCTACCTCGGCTCCGCCGCCGTCGACCGGCTGGTGGACGCCGGTCACCGCGTCACCGCCGTATCCCGCTCGGGTGGGGGCGCCGGGCCCGTCCCCGCGGCCGACCGAGTCCCCACGACCGCCGCTGAGCTCGCCGGCCCAGGCGCGGCCGGCCGCGTCACCGCGCTCCCCACCGACCGGGTCACCGCCGACCGGGTCACCGCGGACGCCGCGGACCGGGCCGCCGCGGTCGCCGCCGACCCGGGCACCGCTGCCGCCGCGGACCCAGGCACCGCTGCCGCCGCGGACCCAGGCACCGCGGTCGCCGCCGACCCGGGCACCGCGGACGCCGCGGACCGGGCCGCCGCGGTCGCCGCCGACCCAGGCACCGCTGCCGCCGCGGACCCAGGCACCGCTGCCGCCGCGGACCGGGTCACCGCTGCCGCCGCGGACCGGGTCACCGCCGTCGCCACCGGCCGCGCCGCGGCGGCCGCCGCCGATCGGGTGACCGCGGTCGCCGCGGACCTCACCGATCCGGGGGCGATCGCCGCGCTCGTCACCGAGGACGTCGACGCGGTGCTGCACACCGCGGCGCCGCTCGGCGACGCCGACCTGCCGCTGGTCGACGCGCTGGTCGACGCGCTCGCGGGCAGCGGGCGCCCGCTGGTGTGGACCAGCGGCATCTGGGTCCTGGGGCGCACCGGTGACACGCCTGCCGACGAGTCGACACCGGTGGCGCCGATCGTCATCACCGGGCCGCGGGCGCAGGTCGAGGAGCGGGTCCTCGCCGCGGCCTCGCGGAACATCCGGACCGTCGTGCTGCGGCCGGGCGTCGTCCACGGCCGGGGCACCGGCATCCCGGCGATGCTCGTCAGCTGGGCGCGCGAGCTGGGCCACGGCCGCTGGGTCGCCCCGGCCGACGCCCCGGCCACGGGCGGCGTTGCCGCGGACGGCCTTGCCAGCGCGGCCGACGCGGACGGCCTTGCCGCCGCGGACGGCCTTGCCGGCGCGGCCAGCGCGAACGGCGTTGCCGGCGCGGACGGCGCGGCCAGCGCGGACGGCGCGCGCGGGGTGAGCGGCGGGCGCGGCACCGCGGCGGGGCCGCGGTGGCCGTTGGTGCATGTCGACGACCTCGCCGACCTGTACCTGCGGGCGCTGACCGGGGCGGACGCCCAGGGGCTCCTGCACGCCGTGGCCGAGCCGGGGGTTCCGGCTGCCGAGCTGGCGCGGGCGGCCGCCGTCGGCGCGGGCGTCGAGCCGACCGCGGTGCCGTGGCCCGAGGAGAAGGCAGCCGTCGAACTCGGCGCGCCGTTCGCCGAGGCCCTGGCCCTGGACCAGGTGATCACCGCCGAACGCGCCCGCGCACTCGGCTGGACCCCCACCCGCCCGTCCGCCGTCAAGGACCTGGCAACCGGCTCCTACGCCGCCACCCCGGAGCGGACCCGATAAAGCGGGCTATAACGCCCCCGAGCGGGTCCACTTCGACGCCCCCGCTGAGACGCCCCCGCTGAGACGCGGACTCGTTCGAGCGCGCCGGAGCCCGCCCGGACGGGTCCGCTACGGGTGGGCGTCGAGGTCGGGGACGTCGAGGAGGTCGGTGAGGGCGGCTCTGCCGGTCGGGGTGGTGCGCACCGCCCGCCCGGAGCCGACCCGCTCCCCCATCCACGGCCGCGGAACGTCTCGCAGAGCGCCACGCCGACCCGGCCCGCGACGTGCTCGCGCCGCTCGGTCCAGTCCAGGCATCCGCGCGTCAGCGGACGGCGGCCCGGCGCCAGCTCCGCCGGGTCCACCCCGAGCGTCCCGGTCAGCCACGTCTTGCCGGCCGGCGTGAGCGCGAGGCCACCGGCGCGGTCGAGCAGGCCCGCGTCGGCCATCGCGTCGGTCACCGCCACGCCGAGACGTCCGGCCAGGTGGTCGTAGCAGGTGCGACCGCGGCGCAGCGCGGCGTCCGCGGTCACCGCCCGCAGCCCACGGGGCGGGGCCGGACGCGGCACGGCCCTGGCCGCGAGGTCTTCGAGCAGGTACGCCACCGACGGATCGGCGAGCTGCACGTACCGGTGGCGCCCCTGACGCCGCTCGACGAGCAGGCCGCCCTCGACCAGCCGGTGCAGCTGCTCGGACGCGGTGGAGCGCGCCACCGTCGCGTGAGCCGCCAACTCCCCCGCGGTCCAGGCCCGGCCGTCGAGCAGCGCCAGACACATGGCCGCCCGAGTCTCGTCGGCGAGGAGCGTCGCGAACGAGGCGAGGCCGCGGGCGGTGGTCACCCACCCATTCTCGGCCCCGGATCGTTCGGGCCGCACCGAACGGTCACGGCCCTACCGTCGCGGCATGCAGCAGATCCCGAGCGGCGAGGCCGCTTCCGTGCTCACCGATCCGGCGTTCGTCGTCCCGCCGGTCCCGCCCGCGACCGGCGGCGTCGCCTGGCTGCGGGCGACCGTGGCCCGCTTCAGCACCGGAGAGGACCACGCGCGGCGGCGGGCGCTCGCCGTCGGGATGCTGGCGGCGGTTCCCCCGGACTCGCTGCGCGGGGCGTACCGTGGCCACCCGGTGGATGTGCTGGCGCGGGCGCTCGGCATCGCCGCGCCGGTCGTCGAGCTGGTGGACTACGTCGCGCAGGCCTACCAGCCGGGCACCGGCGACGAGACGCGCGCCGACGCCGCTCTTCCCCGCCTGGTGGAGGCGTGCGGCGGCGCGTACGACGAGACCACCGCGGCCCGTATCGGATTGCTCGTCCAGGCGTGCCGGGCGACCGCCGACCTGATCGACCGATCCCGGACCGCACCGGTCGAGGAGGTCCTACAGAACCGGCCGCCGGTGCCGATGACCAAGCGGCAGGCACTCGTCGGGGGTGACCTCGTAAGCGTGCCGCTCGCCGGTGACCTGGCGTTCGGCGCGGGCCCGCACCGCTGTCCCGGGCGTGCGCACGCGCTCGCGCTGGTCGACGGAGCTCTGCGGGGGCCGAACCGGACGAGACCGGCCTCTTGATCGATTCCCGTACCGAATTCCGTGCGCTACCGTTCTTCACGGCGATTGCGTTCCGGGTGAGGAAGAAACCGTGCGACTGAGTGACTTGCAGGCGATCACGCATGAAGACCTGTTGATCACCCGGTTGGGTCAACGCACCGTGGATACGCCGTTACAAGAGCTCCTCGGCAACCGTCAGGAATCGGTGCATTACGTCACCGAGACCGACCGGGTTCTCGTCGACGACACGCTGGGAATGGCCAAGAACCGGGGCGTGGAGGCGGCCGACCTCCCGGCGTTCAACCCCGGCGGGCCGCGGCGAAAGCTGTTCTTCGACCCGTCCGAGGTCACCGCCGCGATCGTCACCTGCGGTGGGCTCTGCCCCGGCCTGAACAACGTGATCCGCGCGCTGGTGCTGCACCTGCGGCACGCGTACGGCTGCCGTGACGTCCTCGGTTTCCGCAACGGCTACCAGGGGCTCGCCGACGGCTCGGAGCCGCTCCGGCTCACCCCGGAACTGGTGCGCGACATCCACACCCGCGGCGGCACGATCCTCGGCACGTCCCGGGGCAACCAGGACCCGGCGACGATGATCGAGACGCTGGTCCGGCACAACGTCAACATGCTGTTCGTCGTCGGTGGCGACGGGACGCTGCGCGGCGCACAGACGCTCGCCACCGAGGCGGCCCGGCGCGATCTGCCGATCGCCGTCGTCGGCGTGCCGAAGACGATCGACAACGACATCCCGTGGATCGACCACAGCTTCGGGTTCCAGACCGCGTACGCCCGGGCCGCGGAGTCGATCCAGGCCGCGCACGTCGAGGCCAGCTCCGGCGTGAACGGCATCGGCCTGGTCAAGCTGATGGGACGCCACTCGGGGTTCATCGCCGCCCACGCCGCGCTCGTCGCGCAGGGCGTGGACTTCACGCTGATCCCCGAGGTGCCGTTCACGCTCGACGGGCTGCTCGACGGCGTCCGGAAGAAGCTGGCGAACCAGGGACACGCGGTCGTCGTGGTCGCCGAGGGCGCCGGGCAGGACCTGCTGCCGCCGTCCACCGCCACCGACCCGTCCGGCAACCGCAAGCTGGTTGACATCGGCGCGTTCCTGAAGCAGCAGCTCACCGAGGGTCTGAGCGACCTGCCGCTGTCGCTGCGCTACATCGATCCCGGTTACGCGATCCGGTCGGTGCCGGCGAACGCGTTCGACGCGGTGTACTGCACCCGGCTCGCGCAGGCGGCCACCCACGCGGCGATGGCCGGCTTCACGTCGGTGATGGTCGGCAGCCGCCGCGGGCGGTTCATCAACCTGCCGATAGCGCTGGCGACGAAGACGAGCAACCACGTCGACCCGCACGGCGACCTGTGGATGGCCGTGCTGGAGACCACCGGGCAGCCGCTCTCGCTCTGACGCGGCGTCAGTAGTGCCCGTTGTTCTGGAAGTAGGTCCAGGCGCCGCACGGGGTGTCGTAGCGCTGCTTGATGTAGCCGAGGCCCCAGCGGATCTGGGTGGCCGGGTTGGTGCGCCAGTCGTCGGCCACCGAGGCCATCTTGCTCCCGGGTAACGCCTGCGGGATGCCGTAGGCGCCGGACGACGGGTTCTCCGCCTCGGTCCGCCAGCCGCTCTCCTTCGTCCAGAGCTGCTCCAGACAGGTCATCTCGCTGCTGGGGAAGCCGTACTCGGACAGCAGCGCGCAGCCGGTGTTCTTGTTGCCGGAGTACGTGTTGCAGTCGACCGGCGCGGTGGGCACCGGAGCGCCGGTCGTTCCCTCCTCGGCGCGTTCCTCTCGGGCCTCGGCGGCGCGTTCGGCGGTCTCGGACGCGGCTTCCTGGGCCGCGACGGCCTTGTCCGCGGCCCGGGACTGCGCCTCGTCCAGCACCGCCTGCCGCTGCCGGGCCAGCGCGGCCTCGTCGGCGGCGTCCTGCTGGTCCCCGCCGGGCGGGCCGGGCGTCGCGTCCTGCGCCGGGTCGTCGGCCTGCACCTCGTTCGTCACCGTGACGCTGTCCGGGGCGGTGTTGCGGATGAGCGTCACGGTGACACCGAGGATCACCGCGCTCACCACGACCACGACCGCGGCGATGCGCAGCGGCAGGTACGGGGTCGGCCGAACGTGCTTGCCACGCCCCGCCCGCCGCGGCCCCTCCGCCGGCACCGCCGGATCGGCCGGATCGGCCGAGGAGGCGGCGAACGCCCCGGGGATCCCGTCCCCGCCGGGCGGCGGCACTGCTCCGGGCGGCACGGGGGCTCCGGGCGGCACAGCGGCCCCCGGCATCGGGCCCGCCCCAGGCATCGGGCCCGCCCCGGGCACCGGCGGCGCCCCCGGCATCGGGCCCGCCCCGGACATCGGCGCCGCTGCGGGCGGCGCCTCGTCGGCGCGCCAGGCCGCACCGGAGACCGGCGCGGTCACGACCGTCGGCGCCTCGGCCGGGGGCCGCTGGCCCGGCACCGTGTACGCGTGCGGCGGCGGTGGGGGGCCGGCCGCGGCTGGTGCGCTGCTCACCGGCGCCAGCTGGGCGGTCGCGTCCCCGGCGCTCGGGGGTAAGGAGCCCTGCTCTGTACCCGGCATGCGCACCTCTCACCTCGGGAGCCTCGGGAGCGCTGCCCGGCACTCCGGTCCCACGACTCGTCCGTGTCCCCACGCGCGCTCGGCGCGACCGTACCGAACCCCGGTCAGCCGACGAGCGCGGGCCGCCGATCCGCCCACGGCGCAGCGGTTTCGAGTTGCGCGGCCAGCCGCAGCAGCGTCGGCTCCGCCCCGAGCCGACCCACGAACTGCACGCCGATCGGCAGCCCGTCCGGCGTGGAATGCAGCGGCACGGTCATCGCCGGGCGTCCGGTGAGGTTGGCCAGCTGCGTGTACGGCACCCAGCCCAGGTTCTCCCGGATCAGCCGGTCCACGATCCCGGTGTGGCGCAGCAGCCCGGCGGTGCGCGTGGCCAGGAACGCCTTCTGCCCGGCCCGCAGCGGCGCCGGGATGTCGAAGAAGCCGATCCGGGGCGGCGGCATCGCGGTGGTCGGCGTCAGCAGGAGGTCGGTGGACGCGTGGAACGCGGCGAGCCGCCGGGTGTGCTCGTGCCGCCGCTCGATCGCGCGCGCGAACACGACCGGGGACGTCGCCCGGCCGATCGCTGCCATCAGCAGCGTGTCCGGCTCGAACCCGGCGTCACCCGCGCCGGTGGCGCGCTTGACGTCCTCGACGGCCTGCGCGCACGCGACGAACCACGTGGTGAGGAAGTCGGCGGCCAGCGCGGCGTCGTCCACCGGCTGTTGTTCGAGTTCGACGACGTCGTGGCCCAGCTCCGCCAGGAGCGTCGCGGCGTTCTGCGCGGCAGCGACCGCTTCGGGGTGCGGGTCGGGGTTGATCGCGCTGGCCGTGCAGACCGCGACGCGTAACCGGCCCGGCTCGCGTCCGATCTCGTCGAGGAACCGGCCGGCGGGCTGCGCCGCGAGGTAAGGCGCGTCGTCGGTGGGTCCGACCAGCACGTCGAGCAGCGCCGCCGTGTCTCGGACCGAGCGGGAGATGACACCGTCGGTGGCCGTACCGCCGAGCCCTTCGGCCCGCTCCGGACCGGCCGGGATCAGGCCGCGCGACGGCTTGAGGCCGAACAACCCGCAGGCGGACGCCGGAATCCGGATCGAACCACCGCCGTCGCTGGCACCGGCGGCGGGCACGATCCCGGCGGCGACCGCGGCCGCCGCTCCCCCGGACGACCCACCGGGGGTGTGGTCGGTGTTCCAGGGGTTGCGGGCCGGGCCGTACAGGTCCGACTCGGTGATGCCCTTGGCGCCGAACTCCGGCGTGTTGGTCTTCCCGAAGACGACCAGGCCGGCGTCGATCCACCGCTGCACGACGGTCGACGTCGTCGTCGCGGGTGTGTTCGCCAGCGCGCGGCAGCCGCCGGGCGTGGGGTAGCCGGCGAGGTCCTGGTGCAGGTCCTTGATCAGGAACGGGACGCCGCGGAACGGCTGGTTCTCGGCCGCGGAGGACGGTGGTTCGACGTCGGCGACGATCGCGTTGAGCTGCGGGTTGACCTTCTCGGCGCGGAGCAGGGCGGCGTCCAGCAGTTCGGCCGGGGAGACCTGGTCGGTGCGCACCAGCTCGGCCAGTCCGACCGCGTCGTACGACGTGTACTCGTCCACCGAGCCGCCTTTCGAAGAGGGGGCCGCCAGACTAACCGGACCGGTACTGCCAAGTACCAGAATCCCGGCGAATGAACGCGCGAGTGCCGCATACCTCGTTTAACGGACTTTCATGATGTGAATACTTGAAACGGGACCTGGCGAGGAGGCGGCACATGGCGGATCACCCGGATCCTGCGCCGAGACATTCGGCTCAGGAGCGGACCGAGCACGTGACCCCGCCCGCGCTGTCGCTCCTGGCAGGCACCAGCCGCGACACCGCGGTCATCCTGCTGGCAGGCGCCACCGCGGTGTTCCTCGCGCTGGCCGTCGCGCTGAGCCTGCTGCTCTGGCGCGCGCACACGAACGCCGACACGCTCGCGGCCCGGAACGCAGCCGCCACCCCGTCTACCCCCGACGCGTCCGCTGTCGCCCAGCCGGTGGCACCGGCACCGACGGCCGAAGTGGTCCCCGGCGAGACCGCGGCGTCGGCAGCGCAGGACGCGGAGGAGACCGCGCACGCGGAGGAGACGACGGCCGAGGAGACCGCCGCCGCCGAGGAGACCGCGGAGGCGACCGCGACCGCGACGGCGGAGGCCTCCGCGACCGCGCACGCCACGGACACGACGGCGGCCGACCCGGACCTCGCGACCCACCACTACCTGCCGGTGACCGGCACGAACGTCTCGTGGCTGCTGGGCAGCGGGCTCGGGCTGACGCTCGCGGGGGTCACGCTGGCGAGCTACTACCGGCGCCGGACGCCGATCGTCTGCACGCTGGTGGACGCCACCGCCGTCGAGGCGCTGCGCTACGTGCTCACCCACCCCGCGCGGCGGGAGAGCGACCCCGAACCGCAGGCGCGACGCGTCACCCCGGCCGACCAGACCGGCCGCCTGCAGCGGGTCGCGGACCGCGCGAGCCGCTGACGGGTTGTTGCGCCAGTCAGTCGAAGTCGGCGGGCACGGAGCGATCCCGCGCGTGGACGCGCATGCGCTCCAGTTGCTCCGCGGTCGTCCGAGCGGTCGACAGCGGCGGCAGCGCGTCCAGCGCGAAGAACTCGACGTCGCTGGTCTCGCCGTCCAGGCCGGCCGTCGGAACGCCGTCGTCGAGCCGCTCCATCACAAAGAACAGCTTGTAGACGTGCCACGGCGCGACCGGCGAGTGCCCGTTGTGCGCGCTGCCGTCGTGCACGGCGGCCAGCTTCACCGCCCGCACGGCGAGCCCGGCCTCCTCGGCGAACTCGCGTTCGGCCGCCCGCGCCGGCCGGTCGAGCGCGTCCGCCCAGCCGCCGGGCAGCGTCCAGCGCCCGTCCCTGGCCTCCCGGACCAGCAGCACCCGGTCGTCCTCGAACAGCGCACCGCGGACGTCCACTTTGGGGGTGGCGTGGCCCGCCTCGAGCGCGAGTACGGCCTCCACCTCGGCCGGAGCACCGTCGGAGATCAGCCCCATCAGCTCCGCGGCCAGCGCGCGAATGCGCGTGTAGCGGTCGAGATCGTAGTGATCGGTGCCGTAGGTGAGCCCGTTCTGGGCCATCGCGGCCAGCTCGATGGCCATCCGGTGCAGCGTCGGGGTCAAGGGGGTGCCCATGCCTGAATCGTTCCACGGGGCCGCCCGGCGACAGCCGGACGGCCCCGCGACAGCGAGAGCGAATGCTCAGTACGTGAAGCGCGCCACCAGACCCTGAAGCTCGGCCGACATCGTGGCGAGCTCGTCGGCGGCCGCCCGGGTGTCGCCGACGGTCGCGGTGGTGCGCCGGGTGGCGTCGGAGACCCCGGCGATCGTCGCGGCGATGTTGCCCGCGCCGTCCGCCGCGTCGGTCAGCGTCCGGTTCATCTCCTGCGTAGTGGCGGTCTGCTCCTCGACCGCGGACGCGATCGTCAGCTGGATGTCGTTGATCCGCTCGATGATCGAGGAGATCTGGTCGATCGCCTCGACCGCACCGGACGTGTCCGACTGGATCGTTTGCACCCGCTGCACGATGTCCTCGGTCGCCTTCGCGGTCTCCTGCGCGAGGTCCTTCACTTCGTTCGCGACCACCGCGAACCCCTTCCCTGCCTCACCGGCGCGGGCCGCCTCGATCGTCGCGTTCAGCGCGAGCAGGTTCGTCTGCTCCGCGATCGAAGTGATGACCTTGACCACGGTCGCGATCTCGGTCGACGACTCGCCGAGCCGGGCCACGGTCGCGTTGGTGGCGGCGGCGACCTGCACCGCCTGCGCGGCCACCTCACTGGCCTCGGCCGTCGACTGGCTGATGTCCCGGATCGCCGCGCCCATCTCCTGCGACCCCGACGAGACGACCTGCAGGTTCCCCGAGACGACGTCCGCCGCGGCGGCAACGGTGTCGGCCTGCGTGGACGCCTCCTCCGCCGCCGAGCCGACCGCGCCGGACACCGACGTCAGCCGCTCCGCCGCGCCCTGCAGCGTTGTCGCGTTGCCGGCCAGCGACACGATGTCCTGACGCAACCGGCTGATCCCCCGGTCCAGCGAGGAAGCCATCCGGCCCACCTCGTCCTGGACCGTGACGCCGGACGTGCGGGTCAGGTCGCCGACGGCGAGCCCGTCGGCGACGTGTGGGACACCGGCCACCGCCTTCCGGACCCGGTTGGCGACCCGCATGCCGAGGTACAGGCTGACGACGACGCCGATGACCAGCAGGATCAGGATCGTGCGGGTGGCGCTGGACGCGTTGTCCTTGGCCTTGGCCACCGCGCTGCGGGAGGCCGCGGTGGCCTGCTGCTGCACGGACGCCTGGTCGGCAATCAGCTCACCGTAGAGCTCGTTGTACTTGGCGGCGCCCGCGGCCACCTCGGCCGGCGTGGACGTGCCGCCGGTCTGGATCGTCGCCATGAAGTCGAGGAAAGCGCTCCAGTCACTGCGGGCCTTCTCGACCAGCTTCTGGCCCGCGGAGCCGGTGAGGTTCGCCCCGAGCGTGTCCAGCGCCGCGTCGATCTCCGACTCGTTGGTCGCCATGTTCGTCTTGATCGTCGACGCCAGCGTCGGGTACAGCCGCAAGGCCGACACGTTCCCGCCGTACGACTCGATGTTCTTGGCGAACTGCCCGGACGCGCTGAGCACCGCGATGCTCCGCGTCTGCGCGGCGGCCGCCTCGTCGTTAAGGTTGTTCACGGTATTGATCGCGAGGCCGCCGACCACCGCGCCGATCACGGTCGCGACCAGCACGGCCGACGCGATCTTCGTCCGCAGGGACCGGTCGTCGAAGACCGCCCACACACCGCCACGTCCGGCCACCACGGTTCCCCTTCGGTCGACAACACCTGCCTGTTCGGCCGGAAGCAGGCGCAGCCGAGGACTTCGCCGCCGCAATTCGGTGGTGCCGGGCTCAGCGCAGCGGCGCCGGCGGTCCGAGCGCCGTGGCGAGCATCGGCGGGATCTCCCGCTTGCCCGATCCGTCGGTGCCGATCACGACGTACACCGTACGCGCGGAGCAGGTGACCTCGTCGTCGCCGCGCCGGACCTCGAAGTCGATCGCGAAGCTGGTCCGCCCCTGGTGGGCGGTCGAGACCGCGACGACCGCGTCGTCCTGCCAGCGCAGCCCTGATCGCCAGTCGATCTCCGACCGCACGAGCTGGGTGTCGAACCCGGCGCCGACGAGATCGGGGTAGCGCAGGCCCCGGAACTCGAGGAACGCGGCGAACGCCTCGTCGAAGTACGCGAGGTACCAGGCGTTGAACACCACTCCCTGTGCGTCGACTTCCATGTACCGCACACGGGTGGGATAGACGAACACGCGGCGAGCCTAGCGGCGCCCCCTAACCTGTGCGCATGCAGAGTTGCCGGGGCGGCGTCGATGGCTGACGCCGACGACGTCCGCCGGATCGCGTCGGCTTTGCCTCACGTGGTCGAGATCGACAGCGACGGCTTCGACTTCCGGGTCGGTAACAAGGGTTTCGTGTGGTCGTATCCCGAGCCGGGCCGTCCCCGGCGGATCCGGACCGACGTCGCGGTGCTCTTCGTGGGCGACGAGGCCGAGAAACAGGCTCTCCTGCTCGGCGAGTCGGAGCGGTTCTTCACCACCGCCGCCTACGACGGCCTGCCGCTCGTCATGCTGCGGCTGGAGACCGTGGACGTGGAGCGGCTGACCGAGCTGGTCACCGACGCCTGGCGCATGCGCGCCCCGGAGGAACTCGTCAACGACCTCGCCTGATCGCGGCCCCGGCTGCGGCCCAGCAGCCGCGCCCCCGGCTTCCGCGCCCCGCCGACCGTCAGCGCCCCGCCGACCGTCAGCGCCCCGGCCATCCCGGTTGCTGCGCCGGCGCCTGGTAACCCGACCCCGGCTGCCCATACCCCGGCGGCCCGGCCGGGTAGCCCTGACCCGGCTGCACATACCCCGGCGGCGGGAACTGGCCCGCGAACGCGGGCACCCCCGGGCCGCCCGGCCCCGCCTTGCGCTTCACCCACGCCGTCCCGGACTGCGTACCGACCAGCGCCACCGCCGCCGAGAACACCACCAGCTGCACGAACCCGAGCGCGAGCATCCCCTGTCCCACCGCGTTCAGCGTCGCGTCGTCGTCGAGATAGAACTCCATGCCGTCGTAGTAGAAGAGCAGCGCGAGCCCGAACAGGGTCGACGCCGTCACGATCCCCCATCGTCCGAAGAAGAACACCAGCCGCCGCGCCCAGTTGAACCCGGGCAGCGCGAGCGCGGTCCCGCCGGCGAGGATCAGTCCGCCCACCGCGCCGATGGCCCCGAAGATCAGCAGCGTCGTCGCTTCGTCCTCGATGCCGCCGTAGTACCCGCTCGCGAGGTCCACCGTGCCCGACCGGTACACCTGCCACACCGCGATCTGCGCACCGGCGAGCAGGACGCCGACCGCGAACAGCACGATCGCGACGATGATCCACCGGCGCCCGGCCACGAGCGATGGCGCCGGACGCGCGGCGATCACCGCGTCCCGGTACCGGCGCACGCCCGGCAGTACCAGCACGACCATCGCGACGAACTGCGCGACGAGGTGGAGACCGAGAAACACGATGACCGGGGGCTCCATCGCGCGGATGACGGCTGTGTCACCGTCGTCGGTCACTGCCGCGGCCGCCGTGACGACGAGCACGAACTGCGCGAACGCCCAGGCCGACGCGAGCACCTTGGCCACCGTGTGGGCGGTCGGCCTGCTGTCGGCCGCGACGACGAGCAGCCGCCCGATCACCGCGGGCACCACCGCCAGCAACAGCAGCGGGTACACCACCGGGCTGAGCTCGTCATCGCCCCTGTTCTTCAGCAGGATCACGAGGAACGCCAGGTACGCGACGACGCCGGTGGCGGCGGACACGTAGGACGCGACAACGGCCAGTTTCACGGCGGACGGCCGCGGGGGTAATTCGGACACCCGCAAGTTCTACCGCATCAGCATCAGGAACCTCAGCGATCACGTGCCAGTCGCTGCTCCAGCCCGGCGAGCACAACCTCCAGATCGAACTCCAGCTGCGCGTCGCCTGCCTGGAGGCCGAGGTCCCGCAGACCCCGCAACCCCGGCATCGCGTCGGCGGGTGCGGCGTCCAGCACACGCCGCACCTCGACCAGCTGCGGATGCACCCCGTGCCGCTCGATCAGCACCGCGTCCCGGGCCGAGGACACCAGCAACTCCGCGAGCAGAGCAACGGTGCGCCCCGCCTCGTCCGCGGTGAAACCGGCCCGCACCAGCACCTGCAGCAGCCCTTCCACGGACGCCAGCGCGGCCTCGCCGCCGGACAGCGGCATCCGCACGTAGTCGAAGAGCGCGCCGATGCCGATCATCGCGTCCCGCATCGCCCGGGTGTAGACCCGCACGGCGTCCTGCCAGTCACCGTCGTGCGGGAGCTGAAGGCTCCCGAGCCGCGTCGCCAGGGCGTCGGACGCGACCAGCTCCAGCAGACGCTCACGGTCGTTGACGTGGTAGTTGAGCGCCTTCCGGTCGACGCCGAGCCGCTCGGCGACCGCCTGCATCGTCAGCGTCTCCGGATCCAGCTCACGTGCCGCGGCCACGATCCGTGCGCGGTCGATCCGCGGTGGCCGGCCACGTCGACGACCCGTCGCCGCACCGGTATCCGGCTGTGCCATCCCGCCTCCTCGTCCCGACGATCCCAGCATATTTCCCGGGCGGAAGAAAAGTGCGAACGGCCCCTTGACCATTCGCTGACGTCCACCTACTTTTCCCCCACCGGGAAATATTGCTTCGCCGCACCCGGTACCCCTTCCGAGAGGACTCCCGTGACGACGCAGTCACCGATCGGGCCCACCGACGCGGCCGCACCCGCCGACGCATTCGCCCATGCGGCGCCCGACGCCGCCGGCGCGGCCCAAGGCCCCGTCGCGCCCAACGCGGTCACAGCGCCCGACGCGGCAGACGCGGCCGAGAACCCCGACCTCGCCGCGACGGCCGACACCTCGAGGCGCTCACCCCGCCTCCGCCGCCTCCTGGTCACGTTCGCACCGGCGAACCTCGGCCTGTTCCTCCTCTGGGGCGCGGTCCCGGGGATCCTGCTCCCGCTCCAGATCGAGGGCCTCGACCCGTCGGACAAGGCCGCGAACCTCGCGGTCGTCACCACGATCGGCGCGTTCGTCGCGATGCTGGCGCAGCCACTGGCCGGGACACTCTCCGACCGCACCCGCAGCCGCTACGGGCCCCGCGCGTCCTGGATCGTCGGCGGCACACTCTGCGGCGGCCTGGCCCTGCTCGGCCTGGCGGCGGCGAACACGCTGGTGCAGATCGCGGTCGCGTGGACGATCGTCCAGATCGCCTACAACTTCGTACAGGGCCCGCTGAGCGCCGTCCTTCCCGACCGGGTGCCCACCGCGCGGCGGGGCACGTTCTCGGCCGTGGTCGGCTTCGCCGCGATGCTCGGCGCCCTCGGCGGCCAGGTCGCCGCCACCGGGTTCGCCGACCACGTCGGCGCCGGTTACGTCACGTTCGCCGGCATCGCGCTGGTCACGCTCGCGCTGTTCGTCGCGCTCAACCCCGACCGTGACAACCGGGCCGCGCCGCGCCGGCCGTTCTCGGCACGAGCGCTGCTGCGCAGCTACTACTTCGACCCGCGCCGCCACCCCGACTTCGCCTGGGCGTTCCTCGGCCGCTTACTGCTCTACCTGGGCTACTTCGTCGTGCTCAACTACCAGCTCTACGTCCTGCAGGACTATGTCGGGCTGGGCGATGACGCGGTGGACTTCATCCCCGTACTCGGCGCGGTCATGCTGGTCACGACGCTGATCGCGACCGCGATCGGCGGCCCGCTCTCGGACCGGATCGGCCGCCGCAAGCCGCTCATCTACCTCGCCGCGGTGATCTGCGCGCTGGGACTGATCGGGCCGTGGGTCACGCCGACCACCACCGGCATGCTGCTCTTCGCCGCGATCGGCGGGTTCGGGTTCGGCTTCTTCCAGTCCGTCGACACCGCGCTGGTCAGCGAGGTACTTCCGGCGCAGGAGGACTTCGCCAAGGACCTCGGCGTCGTCAACATCGCCGCGACCCTCCCGCAGGTGCTGGCCCCCGCAGCCGCCGGGGCGGTGGTCGTCGTACTCGGTTACGCGGCGCTGTTCCCCGTCGGCATCGTTCTGCTGTTGCTCGGCGGCCTGGCCGTCGCCCCGATCAAGTCCGTCCGCTGAGAGGCACACCGATGTACCCGTACCAGGACGCCACGCTCCCGATCGACCAGCGCGTCGAGGACCTACTCACCCGCCTTCCGCTCGAGGACAAGGCCGGGCTGATGTTCCAGCCGATGACCGGCGTCGGCAATCTCGACGCCCCGAACCTGTTCGGCTCCCCGTCCACCCGGGAGTTCCTGGACCGCCGGATCAACCACGCGAACATCCTGTTCGCCCGGTCCGCCCGCGAGATCGCGGAGTGGCACAACGCCGTCCAGGCCGAGGCGCTCCGGCACCCGCTCGGCATCCCGGTCACGATCTCCACCGACCCGCGGCACCACTTCACCGACAACCCCGCGACCGCGCTGGTCGCCGGTCCGTTCTCCCAGTGGCCGGAACCGCTCGGCTTCGCCGCGATCGGCGACGCTGACCTCGTGGCGCGCTTCGCCGACGTCGTCCGTCGTGAGTACCTCGCGGTCGGCATCCGGACCGCGCTGCACCCGCAGATCGACCTGGCCACCGAACCGCGATGGGCCCGCCAGAGCTCGACGTTCGGCGAGGACGCGGACCTCACCGCGCGGCTCGGCGTCGCCTACATCCGGGGTCTGCAGGGCGAGCAGGTCGGCCCGGAGTCGGTCTCCGCGATGGCCAAGCACTTCCCGGGCGGTGGTGCGCAGAAGGACGGTGAGGACCCGCACTTCCCGTACGGACGCGAGCAGGTCTACCCCGGCGGCCGCTTCGACTACCACCTCGAACCGTTCCGCGCCGCGATCGCCGCCGGCGTCTCTCAGCTCATGCCGTACTACGGCATGCCGATCGGCACCGAGCACGAGGAGGTCGGCTTCGGCTTCAACCGGTCGGTCCTCACCGATCTGCTCCGCGACCGGCTCGGCTTCGACGGCATCGTCTGCACCGACTGGGGCATCCTGTCCAACACCTGCTGGGGCGTCGAGCACCTCTCCTACGAGCAGCGCATGCTCAAAGCCCTGGACGCCGGCGTCGACCAGTTCGGCGGCGAGTGGCGGACCGACGTCCTCGTCGGGCTGGTGACGGCCGGAGCCGTCACCGAGGAGCGCCTGGACACTTCCGTCCGTCGTCTGCTGCGGGAAAAATTCCGGCTGGGCCTCTTCGACAAGCCCTATGTGGACGCCGACCGCGCCGACACCGTAGTAGGAACAGCCACCGCACGCGCCGACGGTCTCGCCGCCCAAGCCGCGGCGCACACCCTGCTGATCAACGCCGCCGACGGCCCCGCCCGCCTGCCGCTAGGCTCCGGCCTGCGCATCTACGCCGAGGGCTACACCGCCGCCGACCTCGGTGCCCGCGCGACGCTCGTCGAGTCCCCCGCCGAGGCCGACGTTGCCCTGCTGCGCCTCCACGCCCCCTACGAGCAGCGCGGCGAGGCCGGCTCGGTCGAGTCGTTCTTCCGCGCCGGTTCACTGGCGTTCCCCGCCGATGAGATTCTGCGGATCCGCGCGATCTGCGCCACCGTGCCCACAGTCGTCAGCGTCTACCTCGACCGGCCCGCGATCCTCGCCGAGATCGCCGACGCCGCCGCATCCCTCGTCGTCAACTTCGGCGCGGCGCCGGAGGCGTCCGTCCAGGTCCTGTTCGGCGAAGCCGAACCGCTGGGGACGCTCCCGTTCGACCTCCCGTCGTCGATGGCCGCGGTCGAGGCCAGCCGGCCCGACGTGCCGTTCGACACCGCCGATCCGACCTTCCGCTTCGGCGATGGTCTCCGTTACCTCAGTTGGACGCCGTCCGCGGCGCCACCGCCGGTAGCGGCAGCCGCGGCGGCGCCGACCGGGCGGTACGACCTGACCACCACCACGTTCGGGACGCTGCTCGACGACCCGGATGCCCGCGGGATCATCGTCCGCCACGTCCCCGAACTGCCCGAACACCCACTGATCGATCTGGCCCGCGGCCTCCCGTTCACCGCGGTACTCGACCTGGCCAGCGGTCAGCTCGACACGGGGACAGCCGCCGCACTGAAGGCGGACCTCGCGACGCTGTGAGCACCGGCCGCGCGGGAGGTCGGTGGAGGTCAGCGCGGCAACTCCGCCCAGGGGTCGGCGCAATCACCGAGACCGCACCACCGCACTCCCGGGCTGTGGACAGCGGTTTCTGTCGGTGGGCGGCTCTAGAATTTCGCACATGAGTTCGATGGTCGGGTGTGTGGCGGTGTTGCGGGAGCTGGCCGGGGAAGACCTCGGCGGGCTCCCTGATTCCGCGCAGCTGGGCCGGGTGGAGGACTGGGAAGAGATCGTGCGGGTGGCCCAGGCCGGCCTGGCCGAAGCGGTCGGTGCGGTGCACCGCCGGGGCGCGGTCGCCTACAACGGTGCCCCGTCGACGAAGGCCTGGCTCCAAGGCTCCTTGAGAATGACCTCCGGTGAGGCCAGCGCTCTGGTGGACACCGCGCGCCGGTTACCGGTTCTGCCGCGTTTCGCCGCCGCCCTGTCCGCCGGCACGGTGTCCTTCGGACACGTGAAAGTCGCCGCGTGGCTGGCCCGCAAGGTCGACGCCGTCGATCCGGATTTGGTGCCGGTCGCTGAGGAGATGTTGTTCGAGAACGCCCACCGGCTCAGCTGCTCAGAGCTGCGGCAGATCGCCAAACGCATCCTCGAGCACCTACTCCCGGCGAAAGACCACCCGCCG